>NZ_JBSGDB010000261.1:0-12329 GCF_053602155.1 Streptomyces sp. NPDC004561 | reverse complement strand
GTACTGCCAGCCGAACGTCTCGTCGAAGCGGGACTCGTCCCGCTTGCCGTCCTCGGTGATCTGCGCGGTGTTGCTGTAGCGGAGGGGGCTTGGTGGCTGCCGAGCCCTGTTCCGGGGCCGCTCAGCCCGGCTTCGGCCGGCCCCTCAGGTCGTGCTCCGGCGGGCTGCTCAGCCCTGCAGGAGCCTCTTCACCGCAGCGGCGACGCGGCCGCCCTCGGCCTGGCCGGCCACCTTCGGGTTCACGATCTTCATGACGGCGCCCATGGCCCGCGGCCCCTCGGCACCCGCCGCCCTGGCCTCCTCGACGGCCTGGGCGACGATGGCGTTCAGCTCCTCGTCGGACATCTGCCTGGGCAGGTACTCGGCGAGGACCTCGCCCTCCGCCTTCTCCCGCTCGGCCGACTCGGCACGACCACCCTGCGCGAAGGCCTCGGCGGCCTCCCGGCGCTTCTTGGCCTCCTTGGTGATCACCTTGAGGATCTCGTCGTCGGACAGCTCCCGCTTCTCCTTGCCCGCGACCTCCTCCTTGGTGATCGCGGCGAGCGTCAGCCGGAGCGTCGAGGAGCGGAGCTCGTCGCGCTCCTTGATCGCGGCGTTGAGGTCGTCCTGCAGCTTCGACTTGAGCGTGGTGGTCATGAGGTCGATTGTCGCAGGTGTGCCCGCGCGAACGCCCGCTGATTTAAAGGTCGGCCGGTCCCGGCGGGGTCCGGGCGTCTGACACGATGGTCGTATGCGCGCGCGATACGGAGTCCCCCTGGGAATCATGGCGGCAGGCGCCGCCGGTCTGGTGTACGCGGCGGGCTTCGAGGCCCGCTCCTTCCGCCTGCGACGGGTGACCGTCCCCGTCCTCCCGCCGGGCATGCGCCCGCTGCGCGTGCTCCAGGTGTCCGACATCCACATGGTGAGCGGCCAGGACAAGAAGAGGCGCTGGCTGCAGTCGCTGGCGGGCCTGCGCCCGGACTTCGTGATCAACACGGGCGACAACCTGTCGGACCCGGAGGGCGTCCCCGAGGCCCTGGACGCGCTCGGTCCGCTGATGGAGTTCCCGGGCGCGTACGTCTTCGGCTCCAACGACTACTACGGCCCCAAACTCCGCAACCCCGCCCGTTACTTGCTGGAGAAGACGAGCGGCCGCCACGGCCTGAACGGCAATGCGCCGGCCGTGGGCGCCATCCACAACCCCTGGGAGGACCTCCGGGACGGCTTCGACGAGGCCGGCTGGCTGAACCTGACCAACACCCGGGGCGTCCTGAAGGTCGAGGGCGTCTCGATCGAGCTGACCGGCCTCGACGACCCCCACATCAAGCGCGACCGCTACGCCCGGGTGGCCGGCGGCCCCTCCGGGACGTACGACTTCTCCCTCGGTGTGGTCCACGCCCCGTACCTGCGCGTCCTCGACTCCTTCACGGCGGACGACTATCCCCTGATCCTGGCCGGCCACACCCACGGCGGCCAGCTGTGCATCCCCTTCTACGGCGCCCTGGTCACCAACTGCGACCTGGACACGGACCGGGTGAAGGGCCTCTCCACCCACTCGGCCGAGGGCCGCACCTCCTACCTCCACGTCTCGGCCGGCTGCGGCACCAACCGCTACACCCCGGTCCGCTTCGCATGCCCGCCCGAGGCGACGCTGCTCACGTTGGTGGGGCGGGAGTAGGCGACGGGGCCGGGTGAAAGCTGGGGCGGAGGGTGCCGGAACAGGCACTGGGACCGGGCTGCGGCCGGAGTAGATCGGGATCGGGGCTAACCCGCCCGGACTAGTCCGAATGGCCCCTTATGTCCCCCACTCCTAGCGTGAGGGCATGACCGCCCCGATACCCAGGGACATCCCGGACCTGCCCGCGATCCCGGGCCCGCCCCTCCTGCTGCACTCCCCGGTGCCGGCGACGGCCGTGGTGGCCCCGGCCCACCGGCCCCTCGCAGCGGCATTCCGCTTCCTGACCGCCCTGGCGGCGGCCGGCGGCGTGGCCCTGGAGGCCCTGCTGAGCACTCCGGCGCACGCCCTGAGCTACTTCAGCGTCCAGGCGAACGCCGTGCTCGCCGTGACCATGCTCCTCTCGGCATCGAGGGCCTGGCGCGCCCGGCGCCCCCTCCCGTCCGCACTGACCGGCGCCGCGCTCCTCTACGCCCTGATCTCCGCGCTGGTCTACCACCTGCTCCTGGGCCACACCACGCCGCCGTTCTCGATGACCGGCGCGACGACGGTCCCGGAACGCTGGCACGCCCAGTGGGCTGCCCTCCAGCTCCTGCACACGGTGGCCCCGGCGGCGGCCCTGCTGGACTGGCTGTGCCTGACACCGGCGGGCCGTCTGCACCTCCGCCAGGCGGCGGGCTGGCTCCTCTATCCCCTGGCCTACCTGGCCTTCTGCCTCACCCGGGCGGCCTTCCTGCCGGCCTCCCGCCCGTCCCGCTACCTCTATCCCTTCCTGGACGTGGGCACCCACGGCTACCGCGGCACCCTGGCCAACGCCCTCCTCCTGGGCCTCGCGATGTACGCCCTGGCCGTGCTCCTCGTGGCCGCGGACCACGTCCGCCCGACACCGATCCGCCGCCGCTTCTAAACCGGATTTCGTCTCCAGCCGCCTGTGGGCTAAAGTAAACGTCGTCGCCGCAGGAAGCAGCGACATCGGGGTGTAGCGCAGCTTGGCAGCGCGCTTCGTTCGGGACGAAGAGGTCGTGGGTTCAAATCCCGCCACCCCGACAGCCGAAACACCAGGTCAGGCCCGGTGCTGAGAGATCAGCACCGGGCCTGACCTGTTTCTCTGCGGCTCTCTGGAGAAATCCTGGAAGATCTTGGAAATCGTCTCCAGACCAGTGCCCTACCCACGAGGCTTCAGCAACGCGTCCGGGCCGTGGGGCAGTTCGTGCCGGGGGCTGTTACAGGTTGCTGTACCTCATCAAGTGCCCGCGCGAGCGCGGGCTGGCCCCTGGGGCCGCAGCGTACGGCCCCATGAGTCGATCACCGCGTACGCGACGGTCAGAACAGTGCCTCCGGCGGGGGATCGGCCGGCACCGGGATGGAGGGGGCACCGTCGCCGACAGCCGACCGCGGGTCCATCGTGGCCGATGCTGGGGGCTCCCATCCCGCACACCATCGACCCAGGCAGAGCCGAGCAGACGTGGGTGAGGTAGCAGCAGGTCCGCAGAGGATTCACGGGTGGACCTACAGATCCCATGCCGTGAGGTATCCCGGGAGCTCAAGTCCGCTCACAGCGAGGTAGGGTCCCACCACACTTCAGCAGATGGGGCCCGGTGGCACAGACGATGGCATCGCCCCGGCGTCGGATATGCACCGTGGTTGCTCTGGCCGGGGTGATGGCTCTTGGGGCTGTGCTGTGGGCGTGGCCCTTTGATTGGTTTCGCACTCCGCCGCGGCCATTGCCCGAGGTGCTGCACAGTTTTGGACTCAAGATTCCCGAAGGTGCCCATGAGGTGACGTATAAGGACTTCGGTGCCTACCAGGGGGACGAAGCGATGTTTCGCTTCACCGTCACGAAGCAGCAGCTCACGCAGTTCACCTCAACCCTGCGGACTGGATCGGATGGGCCGGTCAAGCTCGAAGAGAAGGGGATTCGCTACATCGACACCGAAGACGTGAAGAGGGCCGGGTGGCATCTTGACCAGCTGAGCCAGTACTCAAGCGCCTATGCGTATGCAGGTGAGAGTGGCACCTACCACAGCGGACAGGTCTCGGTGCTCGTCGATGAGCGCGAAGGTCCCTCGCATCTGGTGGTGTACCTCTGGGCGCTCAAGTCGTCGTGAACACCTGACACCAACGGTTGACGCCAACAGCGGCGAACGCGACCGTACGAACGCGGTGGCTTGCCACGGCTCGGCGCCGCTCGCGTTACCGAAGGAGACGAGGCGGCCGACGATTCGTGACTTGAGGTGCCTCCGCTTCGTTTCCATGCCCACAAGAGTCGACTGGGGAAGCGCCAGAAACCGTAATCGCAACAAGGGCCCCGGCCTCCTGTTGACGGCACGCACTACGCGGGCGCCTTCGTGCTCGCCTTCCACGCCGGGCGATAGGCCAGGACACCCTGACCGTCACGCCGGCGACAACTTGGCCACCTTGGAAAGCAAGGAAACCATCTCGATGAGGAGCAGTCCGTAGATGATGAGGATTACCGGAACGATCAGGCCCGGAATGAGGCCCGGCACCAGGGCTATTACACCGAAGGCTATTGCGGCGCAGCCCTGCGCGGCTTGATTGACACCCAGCCGTCTCATCTCCGCGGGAACCGTCGCCGGGGCAGAGCGTGCTTGGCTTCGCGTGGCGATATACAGCTTGATGAGTAGCGCGCCCCCGCCAGCGATGTTCAGGACCCCGACGAGAGTCCGCAGCGCGTCGGTAAGCACACCGGGAACAATCGCCGCGACGATCCCCAGCCCGGCGAATATGGCCCCCACCGCCATGATTAGCCATGAACGCCGGAACTGGCCGAGCGGTGTCTGACCCAGACACGCCGTCTGGATGGCCATGATGGTCAGCAGTACCCCAAACTGGCCATCGGGAGAGAACGGTAGCGCGCCGGCACCCACCGGAATGAGCAGCCCTCCGAGCAGTATGAGCAGAATTCCGAGCAGGATCACCAGTGCCTGGGACAGCGGGACAGGCGCGCGTTGGAAAATTCTTGTCCGGGTTCCCATGGGAGCATGCCGTACACTGCGCGCCTGCCATTCAGCTGGGTATAGCAGTGCAACTCGCCAGAGGCAGCCTGCCAGATAGAAAATGCTGATCCCGAACACGAGCAGAATCACTGCCGTCTGAATGTTCGCCATGGTTCCGGGAAACAGCGTACTGATCCCCAGGATGACCATCAGCACATAGGTGAGACCGCACGCAATCGTCAGGTGTCGCAGTATGCCGCCGATCTGCAGCCACGCTCGAGCCTTCTGTTTCGAAATCCATAGCTGTGCGGAGAGTACAATCCCGCCGCAGAGGAGAAGCACGCCGACCAGGATACGAAGGAAAGCTGAAGAAATTCCCGGGATGAAGCAGCCGAACAGGCCGACAGTCGCTGCGCAGAAGCCAACGATGACCAGCAGCCATGACCGGCCGAAGTCTCCAAAAGGCGTCTTCCCCAGTGCCGCCGCCTGGAAAGAGATGATAACGAGAAACAGGCCGTACGTGCTATCCGGATTGAATGGAAGACTGCCGCTGTCGATTCCAAAGAGAAGCCCACCGAAGAGGGTCATGAATAGCCCGAGGATCAGGAGAATGAAGATTTCGAGCGAAGTGTCAGGGTCGTCTTCCTGCGATATAGCTTGCTGCGCCATAGCGCCCCTTGCCCCGGAGTCGCGTTCACGTCGCCGGCCGCTCGCTCGTTGCGGGGTGGCGCCACGACACCACCATGCCGCAGGCGACGTCAGCCAACTGAAGCGCTGCGAGCCGAGCCTGCTCGGCAGTGCCCTGGTCAGGTCTGCCGCACTCGGCGGGTACCCCCTCAGTATCAACAACGGTCGCGGTTTACGCAGCCTGAGCTACGTGTGGGGTCACGGTCGCGCACTCGATGGGGTTAATCGGCCGAGGCCGTGCCGGCTTGGGGCTCAGCTGATCGAGTGGCGGGGCGGCGGGCCGGCGGTGTGGGAGCACGGTCCAGCTGGGCAACCCGCCCTTCGGCTTCACGCGATCAGGCCCGGCACCGGATGGGGTGTCGACGGCCACCTCGCGCGGCCGTGGCGCATGGCCGGCACGTCGCACGGATCATCGCGGGTCCGGTTGCCCTGCCGCATTGAAGTTGTCCGTGGATCTCGCCGTGAGCTGCAGAGCTGGTTGGGGGTGAGCCGCGCTGCGGAGGCTGCGCTCATTAACGCTTCAGGAACCTCAAATAGAACGCTATGAACACCAGGACGATTCCGACGTTCACCATCAGCCGTTCCCAGAACTGATGCCTGAAGAACAGGATGTCCACGCCAACCACGACGGCTACCAGCGCGGACACGTAGAGCACGACGACCGCCTGTCTTCCCATCCTTCTTTTCTACTACGTGCGGTCGCGGTGGGAGAGAGCAGGAGCAACACAATCTCCTCCCAGCCCTCGGAGCCTTCGTCAGGGATGAGGACGCGCGAGGTCAGCCGACGCCGTAGGGCCTGGTTGGAGTAGGTCTGGGGCCGGAGGGCTGTCCTCCGGCCCCGCGCCGTGGGGTCGTCAGTAGAGATTCAGGTAGTTCTGCCAGCCGGCGCCGGCCTTGATTCGGGCGCCGAACCTGCCGTCGCCGCGGCCGGGGTTGACCCAGACGTTGCCGGCGGAGTCGCGTTCCAGCAGGTCCGCCTTGCCGTCACCGGTCACGTCGCCCACGCCGGTGATCGCGTTGTATCCCTGCCCCCATTCGGCGAAGACCTCCTTGCGCGCTGCGTAGTCGCCCTTGCCGTTGCCGGCCATGAGCCACAGGTTCCGCTTGGAGTCGTACGCCAGCAGGTCCCCCACCCCGTCACCGGTGACGTCCCCGACCGCGATCAGCTTGGTGTACGCCAGTCCGCCGCGCAGCAGCGTCCGCGCCCCGAACCGGCCCTGGGCGTTGCCCGGGTACAGGTACAGGTTGCCGTTCGACGCGCTCCACGCCAGCAGGTCCGGGTACCCGTCCCCGTTGACGTCCCCGGCGTGGCCGAGCCACTTGAACTGGTTCCAGCCGGTGCCCAGGTCGGTGTAGGCGCTGCCGTTGTACAGGGTCGAGTACACGCGCAGACCACCGGACGGCGTGCGCACGAGCACGTCGTTGTCCTTCCGGTCGCGCAGAGGACCGAACGGCACCACCGTGGTGCCGGCGGGCCAGGTCGACTTGTCCTTGAGCGGGATGAAGGAGCCGTTTCCGGTGCTGTCCTTGAAGGAGAAGGTGGTCGCCGAGGTGCGGACCAGGATGTCGCCGAAGGTGTCCAGCAGGCCGTTCGCCGACTGGAAGTCGTGGAACGCCGGTGCGCCGCCGGGCAGCAGGGTCATACCCGTGGTGGTGGCGTCCGGTCCCTGGCCGTCGGCCGGCCGTGCGGTGATCTTCCACCTGTAGGGCCCGATCGAGGGCCGTGTGATGCCCGGCTCGGTGCCGTCCCACTGCGCGGTGAACCGCGCGCGGGCCGGCCCGCCGGTGACGGTGCTGACGACCCTGCCGGTGGCCAAGTTCGTCACGGTCAGCGTCCAGGAGGCGATCGGGCGGGTGACCTGCCACGTGCCCTGCCACGGCGTACCGGCGTTCCTGAGGCCGGTCGTCGTCTGGGCGTACAGGGCCACGTCGGACGGCGACACCCCGCTGGGCACCACGTGCACCGTGCCGTCGCTGCCCGCGTACGCGATCCCGCCGCCGTACGGGTCGACGGTCCAGCCCTGCCCCAGCACGGGGTCGGCCAGGTCGGCGACCTTGCGGGTCTGCGCCGTACCGCTGGTGACGTCGGTGAGGCTGAGGGTGCCGCCGGAGACGGTCGCCACGAACCCGTCGCCGAGCGCGGTGTCCCCGTCGGCGGTCCACGGCACGGGCACCGACGTGCGGGTCACCGTGTTGTAGACCCCGGCGCCGCCGTCGGCCGTGGCACAGGCCCAGTAGATCCACGGGCCGTCCGCCCGCAGTACCGACAACGGGCAGTCCGCGACGGTGAACGTGCCGGGCGCGGGGGTGGTGGCGGGGGACGTGTTCAGGTTGACGCCGGTGACCGTGCCCGGCGCGGTCTGGGTCCACAGGGTGGTCGCGGACAGCGCGAACGTGCTGAACGGCCGCTCCTGCGCCTCGACGCCCGTACCGACCTGGATGATCCGGGTCCCTGCCGGTGTCAGGCCGCTGAACGCCTCGGTCGAACCGGCCACCTGGACATCGCGCAGGTCGGACAAGCCGGTGGAGAACTCGGACCCGGCGCCCGTAATGATGTCGCCGTTCGCCCCGTCCACCATGACCGGCGAGCCGTCCGCGGACGCGAACAGCGCGTCACCCTGTGGCAGGGAGGTCAGTGAGGTGGTCACACCGGTGATCCCCGCGGCGTCGACGGGCAGTTCGGTGTGCTGCATCCGGGAACTGTCCGGGGTGTACGGGCTGGTGTAGGCGGCGTCCAGTTCCCCGTTCGCCAGCGCGAGGGCGTCCGGCCGCCAGGTGGCCACGGGGAAGTCCGCGATCGCGGTCGAGTCCACGGAGCCGTCGGAGGCGGCGGTCAGCACACGCATGGTGGTGCCGGACGCCGATGTCTGCGCGACCACGACCCTGCCGTCCGGGGACTCCGGATCGGTGAGCGGCGTGGCGGCCTGGTAACCGGTGCCCAGGGACCGGCCGGGCCCCCCGTTCAGCGGGAGCGCCGACAACGTGAAGCCGGAATCCCTTGCCCACGTGACCACGATGAGGTTGTCCCCCACCACGCCGACCAGGCGGGACGGGCCGGGCGGACTCAGGGTGACGGACACCGGGGGCGCCGTGACATCGCTTGCGTCGAAGACCCGGACATCGCCGGCGGCGTTCAGAAAGACGAGCTTGCCGTCGCCGACAGCGAACTGTCCCGTCCCCGGCAGCGAGGACGCGTCGATCACGAAGTTGCTGCCGTCAGCGTTGATCCACAGGTAGTGCTGGGCGCCGTTCTGCTCATAGGGGATCATCACGTGATCGTTGTCCCCGCCGCCCCAGACCGAGCCGCTGAACACGGCGCCGGTCGGCACGGCGACCTTGGTGAGGGTGCCGTCCGGCGAGGCGAGTGCCATCCCCCTGCCGTGGTCGGACACCAGGGCCTTTCCGGCGAAGGCGCCGTACACGTAGCAGTCGCAGGCCGTCCGGCGGCTGCCGTCGGAAAGGCTTTGGAACACCAGCGGAGCGCCGCCGGCCCCGTTGGCGTAGAACGCCACCGACCCGTTGCCGGCGTACCGGGCTGCCCGGGTGCCGGACGGGAACGCCAGTCGCGTGGTCGCCCCGGAGGCGAATTCGGTCCAGGCGTAGCTGTTCCCGTAACTGCCGTGCAGGACGCCGGTCGAGGAGGCGTCGACGACCTGGCCCGGGTCGACGGAGGCCGGAACGGTCTCGGCCGGCAGGGTGATCGGCGCGGTGACCGGTCCTGGTGCCGCGGTGCCCGCCCAGGCGACGGGAACAGCGAAGGTTGCCGCGAGCACGGTCGCGGTGGCCGCGGCCGGCAGACGGCCACGTCTGTGAGGGTGTCGAGCCACCCGTTCCTCCCCATGAAGGGAGCGCACCGGGCGCTCAACGCCGGCCGTGGTGGGGGGAGGGGAGCACGCCGGCGGCCGGTACCCGGTCCGCTCAAGTCACGACAGTGTACGTACCTTCCGCCGCGCCACAGCAGGGCCCCCGTCCCGCACCCGCACGTGATGTCGCGGGCCTGAAGTGCAGGTGTGGCCAAGGGTGTTGACGCGGGCGTCGGACCGGGCGCCGTGCGCGGTCTCCCCTGGACATGAAGGCCGTGGGCAGGCGCGCATTCGTCTCCGTTCGCGGCCGTTCAAGCGAGAGGCGACGTAGCCGGCGGCGTTGCCGATGTTTTGGAAAATTCAGGTCAACGGCTGGAAAATTAAAGGTTTACGTGGCGTATGAAGCTAGTGAAGATCAACGAGCCGGACGTATGCTCAGCCGCTTTGTTCGATGCCACCCCCCCCAGCATCTTCATCACAGGAGACATGAGTGTCCTCTGCCCAGAGAGGCGGGAAACACCGTCGCCGGGGCCGGATAGCCGTACCCGCCGCTGCCGCCACGCTGCTCCTCGGCGGCGCCGGTGTGCTCACCATGACGCCCGCCAACGCGGCACCACTACCGACGGACATCGGCGTCAAGGGCCACGGCAGCGTCGGCAAGTCGCAGCTCACCGCCCGCGTGCACGGAGCGCTCACCGCGCCGGCCGCCAATACCCCCGCAAGCCTGCGACCTGCCGCGAGCACCGGCGCGCCGTCCGGCACCACCACCAGTCCGAAGCCGCAGCCGTCAGCTTCCGGCACTGCCGACACGCAGATCATCGGCGGCACGACCACCAGCATCTCCACGGCCCCGTGGATGGTGCAGCTGTGGTACTACGACGACAAGGGAACCACCGACACCAGTGACGACGTCGGTTTCTTCTGCGGCGGCACCGTCGTGTCGCCCACGAAGATCCTCACGGCCGCGCACTGCGTCTCGGGCTACGACTGGCACAACAACGGCTCCATCGTCTACGGCACCGACCAGTTGCCGACCACCGACCCGTCGACCAACACCACCGACTTCCACGGCGGCACGGCGGCGGGCGTGTGGCGGCAGTGGAACGATCCTTCGTTCAAGATCACCTCGAACGGCACCGCCGTCAACGACGTCGCCGTGCTGACGCTGCCCAACCCGATCAGCGCCAAGCCGCTCCCCATCACCACCTCCGACGACACCACGTCGTACAAGGCGGGCACCCAGGCGCAGATCTACGGCTGGGGGCGCACCAGTTCCACCAGCCAGGACATCTCGCAGACCCTTCGCAAGGCCACCGTGCCGGTGAACGGCGACTCGACGTGCTCGGGTTACTACGGCAGCGACTTCGTGTCGGGCGCCATGACCTGTGTCGGCACGTCGGCCAGCGGCTCCGACAGCGGCACGGTCGCCACCTGCAACGGCGACTCCGGCGGCCCGCTGGTCGTCGGCGGGCGCGTCGTCGGTGTCGTGTCGTGGGGCGTGCAGGACTGCGTGAGCCAGGGCTCGTACAGCGTCTTCACCAAGCTGAGCACGTACGTCGGGGCGGCCGAACCGCGCATCGACGACACCGACCTGAGCGGTGACGGCCGCGCCGACATGTTCGCGATCGCCTCCAACGGCCAGGGCTACGAGTACGACTCGCGTGGCAAGTCCTTCGGGTCCCGGGTGTCGCTCGGCGACTGGAGCGGGGTCAACCTGGTGCGCCAGGCCGACCTGGACCGCGACGGGTACGCCGACCTGATGGTACGCACCACCGACGGCACCCTGTACTGGCAGCACTACAACCTGTCCACCGGCAACACCGACGTCACCAAGCTCGGGTCCGGCTGGAACGGCATGAAGGTCATGCTCGTGCCCGGCGACGTCACCGGTGACGGCTACCAGGACCTGCTGGCCGTGGACTCCAGCGGCAACTTCTGGCTCTACCCGGGCACCGGCCACGGCAACTTCGCCTCGCGCGTCAAGCTCGGCTACGGCTGGAACATGTACGGCGCCAACGTCTTCGGCAAGGGTGACTTCACCGGCGACGGCAAGCTCGACCTGCTCGCCCAGGACTCCTCCGGCAACCTGTGGCTGTACAAGGGCACCGGCAACCCGTCGGCCCCGCTGGCGTCCCGCGTGAAGATCGGCTACGGCTTCCACTACAGCGCGTACGTGATGAACGGGGACATGACCGGCAACGGCCACTCCGACCTGATCGCCCGCGACAGCAGCGGCAGCCTGTGGCTGTACGAAGGCACGGGCAACGTCTCGCACCCGCTGGCCTCCCGCGTCAAGATCGGCTACGGCTACAACGGCTACCGGCTGAGCTGACCGGCCCTCCGGCGGAAGGCCGAACCCGCACCCGGACGACGGGCCCACGTGCATCCTCAGCGGAGCGCACGCGGGCCCGTTCGCCCGGCGACCCAGCCAAGCAGCCGCTGCCTGCAGAGCCTTGATGGCGTCCACCGTGCTACCCCTCCGATTCCAGTACCAGCGCTCCAGGGGTGATCCCTGATCCACCTGGAGCGGCGCGCTGCGGAGGCTGGTGGGTAGCGGTGGGTGTGCAAGGGCTCGGACGGCGTACCTGCTGTGCGGGGATCCGGACACGGCTCGGGACCTGACGCAGGCCACGCTCGCCAAGCCGCACGACCTGGTGCCCGCCGCGGTCGCCCAGGGCCGGCGCCGCAAAGCGCGTGCCCGTCTCGTGATCGCCGCCGGGATCGCACCCCACGAGCGACGACGAACGGTCCATGGCCGGCCTGCCCCCTGCCGAGCGGAAGCGGCGCGCGCGGTTCCAGCAACATGCGTCCGTTCTCCTCGACAAGCTGCTGCCGTCCTCTGCCGGACTGATCCGGCCGGTCGACCTCGACATGTCGCGCTAGGCGGCATCAAGGCCACCTCGGTCCGCGTGTTCACCGACTCGCCCAAGACCATGTCCCCGGGCGTCCGTTTCCGCTACGGGCACAGCGATGTCGAACTCACCGTCGCCCCCGACGTGGACGCCAGGGTCTCCGCCCCCGTCACCGACGAGGAACTGCTGGCGGCCGTCGGCGATTCCCGCTTCCTCGCCCTGGTGAGGTACGCCGACGAGCATCCGATGCAGAAGAGGCAGACCGTCATCGCGGGCGGCTGAAAGCTCCTCGTCGAGGGCGTAACGCCCCCCCCCGGGGGGGGGGGGCCGGCCGGGGGCGGTGGGCCGGGGGGGCGGGGCGTTGTGAAATGAGAGG
>NZ_JBSGDB010000260.1:0-12356 GCF_053602155.1 Streptomyces sp. NPDC004561 | reverse complement strand
GGCTCCCCCGGGCGCCCGCGCGCGTGGTGACCGGATCGCGCCTTGCCCGGCGGCCGTGCCGTTTCACCCCGCGCCGACCGGTCACCCGAACCCGGAGAACGAACACAGTCAAAAGGCACCGACGACTTCGATCCGATCCAGGGAGAGTTCCATGGAGTACTGGCGCGACCATGCCGCGTGCCGTCACGAGGACCCCGATCTGTTCTTCCCCATCGGCACCACCGGGCCCTCACAGGTGCAGACCCAGCGGGCCAAGGCCGTGTGCGGGCGCTGTCCCGTGGTGGAGCAGTGCCTGGACTGGGCGCTGGACACCGGGCAGAGCATCGGCATCTGGGGCGGCACGACCGATCTGGAGCGCCGCGCGCTGCGGCGCCGCGCCCGCTCCCGGCCGCGCTCAGGTTGAACCGGCGTTCCGGACGGGGGCCTCAGCGCCCACCGCGGCGCAGGGTCCCCCACCGCCGCCCCTGCCGGGCCACCTCGGCCCTGGCCTCGTCGATCACCTCCTCGGCGATCCGGCACAACGGCTCGACCTCGATCACGAGCGGCTCGTTGTCGGGGCCCCGGCCCGTCTCCCGGCCCTTGAGCAGCCAGGGACGCGACACCGGGGCCCTTGTCGTGCGCAGGTGCGCGTGGTCGTGCAGGCGGCACGCCACACACAGTTCCTGAGGGTTCAGGCGTTGTCCGGCTTGCCCTTCGTGAACAGCCAGGTGTGGAACAGCCCGTCCAGGGACTTCCCCGACTCGCGTTCCGCGAGCCCCACGAACTGCGCGGTGGTGCCGTGGCCGCCGCGGTGCTCGGTCGCCCAGGCCCGCAGGATCCGGTAGAAGTCCCGGTCGCCGACCGCCGTGCGCAGCTCATGCAGGACCATCGCGCCGCGGGCGTAGACGGGCATGCCGAAGATGTTCTTCCCGCTGCCCGGGTCGCCGGGCGGGTAGGCCCACAACTGGTCGTTCGCGGGGCGGGCGTAGAGCGCGTCGAAGGCCTTCTGGGCGCTGTCGCCGCCGTGCTGCTCGGCATACAGCCACTCGGCGTAGGTGGCGAAGCCCTCGTTGAGCCAGATGTCCTTCCAGGCGGACAGCGACACGGAGTCGCCGAACCACTGGTGGGCGCTCTCGTGGACGAGGGTGCTGATGTCGGGCGCGGCGTCGTAGAGCGGCCGGGTCTGGGTCTCCAGGGCGTAGCCGACCTTCGCGTGGTCGACGATTGCCCCGGCGGCCCGGAAGGGGTACGGCCCGAACAGCTTGCTCTCCCAGTCCAGGACGGAGGGCAGTTGCTTCAGCACCGGCGCCGCGGCGTGCGCCTCGCGGGGGTCGACGGCGTTGTAGACCTGGATGCCGTCGGGGGTGGTGTACCGCTGGACCTGGAACGTGCCGATGGTGGCGGTGGCCAAATAGGCGGCCATGGGCTGGGTCTCGCGCCAGCGGAAGGTGGTCCGGCCGTTCGCGGTGCGCTGTCCGAGCAGGACGCCGTTGGCGACGGCGGTACGGCCCTCGGGCACGGAGATGGTGAAGTCGTACGACGACTTGTCCTTGGGGTGGCCGTTGGCCGGGAACCAGGTCATGGCGCCCTGGGGTTCGCCCGCGACGAAGGCGCCGTCGTCGGTCGGGATCCAGCCGTCCGCCGAGCCGTCCGGGTCGGTGACCGGCTTCGGGGTGCCCTGGTAGGCGACGGTCACGCGGAAGTCCTGGCCGGGGCGCAGGGCGTGCCGCGGGGTGACGACGAGTTCCTGCCCCGAGCGCCGGAAGGCCGCGGCGGTGCGGTCGACGGTGACGCCGGTGACCTTCATGCCGTCGAGGTCGAGGTCGAAGCGGGAGAGCCGCTGGGTGGCGCGCGCGCTGAGGACCGCCCTGCCGTCGAGGTGGCTCCCGGCGGTGTCGTAGCGGAGCGACAGGTCGTAGTGGCCGACGTGGTAGCCGCCGTTGCCGCTCAGCGGGAAGTAGGGGTCCCCCGCGCCGGCCGCGCCGGTCGTGCCCGCTCCCGCCGGTGCGGCGGCGCCGATGAGCGCCGCCACGGCCACGGGGACGGTGGCGAGGACGGCTCTCGGGCCGAGGACCCTCGTACGGCGTCGTGCGGGCTGTCTGCGGGATGGCGTCACATGCGCTCCTCGAGGGGGTGGCTGGTGATCAGCCGACAGACTAGGCGCGCGGGTGTCCCCGTCTCCCTCTCATTCTGGTCAAGTCGTGCCGCGTCGTCGCCCGGCCGCTCCGGAGCGCCGCAGTAGGCTCGAACCGTCCGCAGTCCCGAGAGAGGGCCCGACCAGTGAGCGTGCGTGTGCGCCGGATCTACGAACCGCCCGAGCCCGACGACGGCCTGCGGGTGCTGGTCGACCGGCTGTGGCCGCGCGGACTCGCCAAGGACGAGGCGCACGTCGACGAATGGCCGAAAGGGCTCACCCCCTCCAGCGAGCTGCGCAAGTGGTACCACGGCGGCGAGGGCTCCTACGAGGAGTTCCGCGGCCGCTACGAGGCGGAACTCGGCGCCCCCGAGGCCGCCGGGCTGCTCGACGGCCTCAGGGAGTCGGTCCGCAAGGGCACGGTGACCCTCCTGACGGCGTCCAAGGCGCCCGGGAAGAGCCATGCCCACGTGCTCGCGGAGCTGCTGGAGGGCTGAGGTCAGCCGGTGTGCCGGGCGGCGTGCCGGCCGGCGGCGCGCCCCGAGAACAGGCAGCCGCCGAGGAAGGTGCCCTCCAGGGCGTTGTAGCCGTGGACGCCGCCGCCGCCGAAGCCGGCCACCTCGCCCGCCGCGTACAGCCCGTCGATCGCGGTCCCGTCGGCGCCGAGGGCGCGCGAGTCGAGGTCGGTCTGGATGCCGCCGAGGGTCTTGCGGGTCAGCACGTGCAGCCGGACACCGATCAGCGGGCCCGCGGCCGGGTCGAGGATGCGGTGCGGGCCGGCGACCCGACCGAGGCGGTCGCCGATGTAGCGGCGGGCGTTGCGGATGCCCTGGACCTGGGAGTCCTTGCTGTACGGGTTGGCCATCTGCAGGTCGCGCGCCTCGATCTGACGGCGCACCTCGGCCGCGTCGAGCAGGGTCTTGCCGGTGAGGCCGTTCATCTTGTCGACCAGCTGCTCCAGGCTGCCCGCGGTGACGAAGTCGGCGCCGTTGTCGAGGAAGGCCCGCACCGGGCCGGGCGCGCCCTTGCCGAGGAGCCGGTCGCGCAGCACCGCCTTGCGGTCCTTGGCGGTGATGTCGGGGTTCTGCTCGGAGCCGGAGAGCGCGAACTCCTTCTCGATGATCTTCCGGGTGAGGACGAACCAGGAGTGGTCGTACCCGGCGATGTCCTCGGTGGTGCGCAGGTGCCTGAGGGTGCTGAGGGTGTCGTAGCCGGGCAGGCAGGGGTCGGGCAGGCGGCGGCCGAGGGCGTCGAGCCAGATCGAGGAGGGGCCGGGCAGGATGCGGATGCCGTGGCCGGGCCAGATGGGGTCCCAGTTCTGGATGCCCTCGGTGTAGTGCCACATGCGGTCGCGGTTGACCAGGCGGACGCCGGCCTCGGCGCTGATGTCGAGCATGCGGCCGTCCACGTAGGCGGGGACGCCGGTGACCATCTCGGCGGGGGGCGTGCCGAGCCGTTCGGGCCAGTAGCGGCGGACGATGTCGTGGTCGGCGCCGATGCCGCCGGTGGTGACGACGACGGCCTGGGCAGTGAGTTCGAAGTCGCCGATCCGGTCGCGGTTGGACGCCGCACCGCGCGGGGCTTTGTCCTCGGCGAGGACGATGCCCCGCACCCCGCGCGCCACGCCGTCCTCGATGACCAGCTCGTCCACCCGGTGGCGGTGGTGGAAGGTCAGCAGCCCGTCCCGGGCGGCCTGCCGGGCGTACCCGACGAAGGGCTCGACGACTCCGGTGCCGGTGCCCCAGGCGATGTGGAAGCGGGGTACGGAGTTGCCGTGCCCGTCCGCCCTGAGGTCGCCGCGCTCGGCCCAGCCGACGGTGGGCAGCAGCTCGATGCCGTGTCCCTGGAGCCAGGAGCGCTTCTCGCCGGCCGCGAACTCCACGTAGGCGCGGGCCCAGCGCACCGCCCAGGAGTCCTCGTCGTCGAGCCGGTCGAACTGCGCGCTGCCGCGCCAGTCGTTCCAGGCGAGGTCGAAGGAGTCCTTGATGCCGAGGCGGCGCTGCTCGGGCGAGTCGACGAGGAAGAGCCCGCCGAAGGACCAGAACGCCTGGCCGCCGAGGTTGGCGGCGTTCTCCTGGTCGACCAGGGCCACCCGGCGGCCCCGGCTGGTGAGTTCGTGCGCCGCGACCAGGCCGGCGAGGCCGGCTCCGACGACGATGACGTCCGCGTCCATGGAGTGGAGGTTCCTTCCTCAGTGCGTCGATGGGGTGCCGCTGCCCTCGGTGAGGACCGCGGTGAGCAGCTGCTTCAGCCACGTCCGCGCGCCGTCGAGGTCCTTGTCCAGCAGCAGTTGGGTGGTGACGCCGTCGTACGCGGCGACCACGGCGTGCGCGGCGCCGTCCACGTCGCCCAGTACGGCGGGCAGTTCGGTGTGGCCCCGCACCCGGAAGAGGCGGTCGGCGACGGCCTCCCGGAGCCGGGCGCGGTGGTCGAGGAGGGCCCGGGCGACGGCCGGGTCCCGGGCGGCGTGCACCAGGAAGTCGGTCTTCACCAGCAGCCAGTCCACGTCGAGCAGCAGCACCTCGGTGACCCGGTCCACGGAGGCGGGCACGTCGAGGTCGGGGCCGTCCTGGGCGAGGGCGTCGGCGACCTGGGCGGCGATGAGGTCGGCGCGCTCCCGGTAGAGGGCGAAGAACAGCTCGTCCAGGGTGGCGAAGTTCGAGTAGAAGGCGCCCCGGCTGAAGCCCGCCGCCTCGCAGACCTCCTCGATGGAGACCCGCCCGAAGCCCTTGGCCGCGAAGACCCGGAACGCGGCGTCGAGCAGCCGGGCCCGGGTCTGCCCCCGTCGCCGGGTGACGCGCTTGGCCGTCTCCTCCACTGCGGCACCTCCGTTTCGATACATGACCGTATCCGATACACCGATGTATCGAAAGAGCTCGCGTCGAGGTCGCGGAGCCCCGGACACGAGCTAAGGGAACACATTTTCGATTAAGGAGTACGCTGGTCCCATGTCCACGCACCTCCAGGGCTCCCTGTTCGACCAGACCGACGAGCTGCGGCTCGGCCCGCTCGGCGGACTGCGCCGGACCGAACTGGGCGCCGGCGCCTGGATCGACGTGCTGCCCGGCTGGCTGAGCGGCGCCGACGCCCTGTTCGAGCGGCTCGCGGCGGAGGTCCCCTGGCGCGCGGAGCGGCGGAAGATGTACGACAACGTCGTCGCCGTACCGCGGCTGCTGGCCTTCTACGCGGCGCAGGATCCGCTGCCCCACCCCGTGCTGGACGAGGCCCGCGACGCCCTGTCCCGGCACTACGCCGGCGAGCTGGGCGAGCCGTTCACCACCGCCGGGCTGTGCTTCTACCGCGACGGCCGCGACAGCGTCGCCTGGCACGGCGACCGGATCGGGCGGGGCGCCCGCGAGGACACCATGGTCGCGATCCTCTCCGTGGGCGCGCCCCGGGACCTGCTGCTGCGCCCGGCCGACGGGGGCGGCGAGACGCTGCGGCGGCCGCTCGGGCACGGCGACCTGATCGTGATGGGCGGCTCCTGCCAGCGCACCTGGGAGCACTGCGTACCCAAGACGGCCCGCGCCGCGGGTCCGCGCATCAGCGTCCAGTTCCGGCCGCACGGCGTGCACTGACCGACTCCGGCCTTGCCTCTTGCGCGAACCGGTGGCGGATCTGGTTGGCTGTCCCGCGACGATCAGCGACTCAGGGGCACGGGGAGACCATGCGGGCAGAGGTGAAGCAAGTCGCCGACGGCACCCATCTGGTGCACGGCAACAACGTCAACTGGGTGATCCTGAAGGACGGGGACGCCGTCACGCTGGTCGACACGGGATATCCCGGCGACCGGCCCGGGGTCCTGGAGTCCCTCGCGGCGGTGGGCAGTTCGCCGGAGGCGGTCGCCGCGGTGCTGATCACCCACGCGCACAACGACCATCTCGGCTCGGCCGAGTACCTGCGCACCACGCACGGCACCCCGGTCTACCTCCACCCCGCCGAAGTCCCGCACGCCCGGCGGGACTTCCTGCACCAGGCCACCATCGGCGACGTCGTGCGCAACGCCTGGCGGCCGGGCGTCCTGCCCTGGGCGGTGCACGTGATCCGCGTCGGCGGCATCGAGCACAACCCGGTCACCGCGCCCGAGCCGTTCCCCGGCGAGGGCCCGCTCGACCTGCCCGGCCGCCCGGTCCCGGTGCACACGCCCGGCCACACCGACGGCCACTGCGTCTACCACCTTCCTGAGGCGGGGATCGTGATCTCCGGTGACGCCCTGGTCAGCGGGCACGCGACCTCAAGGATCAAGGGACCGCAGCTGCTGCACGACTTCTTCCACCACGAGCGCGCGCGGGCGCTGGCCTCCCTGGAGACCATCGGCGCGCTCGACGGCGACACCCTGCTGCCCGGGCACGGCCCGGTGCACCGGGGTCCGGTGCGCGCCGCCGCCGAACAGGCCCGGGAACGGGCCTCCTAGAACAGCCCTACAGGGCCTTAGGGTTCGTGCCATGGCCTTGCAGATCAGCGCCACGAACCCGGAGCACCCGGCCCTGCTGCTCGCCCTGCCCTGGGACGTGCCGCTGGAGGAGTGGCCCGAGGAGTACCTCGTGCCGCTCCCCCGGGGCATCTCCCGGCACGTCGTGCGCTACGCCCGGGCGGGCGAGGAGGTCATCGCCGTCAAGGAGCTGGCCGAACGGCCCGCGCTGCGCGAGTACGAGCTGCTGCGCGACCTGGACCGCCTCGGCATCCCCGCCGTCGACCCCCTCGCCGTGGTCACCGGCCGCACCGGACGCTCGGGCGCCCCGCTGGAGCCGGTGCTGGTCACCCGGCATCTGCGCGGCTCGATGCCGTACCGGTCGATGTTCGAGACGACGATGCGCCCGGCGACCATGCACCGGCTGATGGACGCCCTCGCCGTGCTGCTGGTGCGGCTGCACCTGGCCGGGTTCGCCTGGGGCGACTGCTCGCTGTCCAACACCCTGTTCCGGCGGGACGCGGGCGCCTACGCCGCCTACCTGGTCGACGCCGAGACCGGCGACCTGCACCCCCGGCTCAGCCCCGGGCAGCGCGAGTACGACCTCGACCTGGCCCGGGTGAACATCAGCGGCGAGCTGCTCGACCTGGAGGCCTCCGGCGCGCTGCACCCCTCCGTCGACCCGGTCGAGTTCGGCCATGAGATCCGCACCCGTTACGAGGGGCTGTGGCGGGAGCTGACCCGCACCTCGGTGTACCCGGCGGGCAAGTACCACTACATGGAACGCCGGATACGCCGGCTGAACGACCTCGGTTTCGACGTGGCCGAGATGCAGATCGAGCACTCCGCGGGCGGTGACACCGTCACCTTCGTGCCGAAGGTCGTCGACGCCGGCCACCACCAGCGGCAGCTGCTGCGGCTGACCGGCCTGGACGCCGAGGAGAACCAGGCGCGGCGGCTGCTGAACGACCTGGAGAGCTGGATGGCCACCCAGGACGACCACGCTCCGGGCGACCCCCTGGCCGCCCGGCCCGAGGTGCTCGCCCACCGCTGGGTGCGGGACGTGTTCCGGCCGACCGTGCGGGCCGTGCCGCCTGAGCTGCGCGGCTCCATGGATTCCGCGGAGATCTACCACGAACTCCTCGAACACCGCTGGTACCTGTCGGAGCGCGCACAGCACGACATCGGCCTCGGCACCGCCGTCGGGGACTACGTCGAGAACGTGCTGCCGAAGGCGCGGGCCACCCCGCGGCCGGTGGACCCGGAGTAGCTCACTCGTGCGGGACCACGGCCACCGGGCAGTCGGCGTGGTGCAGCACCCCGTGCGCGACCGAGCCGATCCGGGCGCCCACGGCCGTACGGTGCGCCCGGCGGCCCACGACCATCAGCTGGGCCCGGTCGGCCAGCGACAGCAGCACCTGCGCCGCGCTGCCCATCTCCACCTGCTCGGCCACGGGCACCTCGGGGAACCGCTTCCGCCAGGGCTCCAGGGCCTCCGCCAGGGCCCGCTTCTCGTACGGCTCCAGACCGCCGACGTCGTCCAGCAGCCTGAGCGAGCCGGGGCTGTAGGCGAAGACGGGCGGCAGGGACCACGCCCGTACGGCCCGGACCGTCGCGCCCCGGGCCGCCGCCGTCTCGAAGGCGAAGCGCAGCGTCGCCGCGCTGTCCTCCGGGCCGCCGTGCTGGCCGACGACGACGTCCCGCCCGGCGGCCTCCGCCGTCGCCCGGTCCCCGGCGCGCACCAGGACGACGGGCCGGCCGGCCTCGGCGATCACCTGCTGCCCGACGGAACCCAGCAGGAAGCCCACGACCGGTCCGTGCCCCCGCGAGCCCAGCACCAGCAGCTCCGCCTCGGCGGCCTCCCGGACCAGTGCCTCCACGGCGCCGCCCTCGACCACGTCGACGTTCACCGCGAGCTCCGGATGCCGCTCGCCGATGTCGCGCACGGCCTCCGAGACGCCCTCCGACACCCACCCCTGCTGGGTGTCCCGGTCGGCCTCCGCGAGCGCCTCGGCGTACCGCCACGCGTGCACCACCCGCAGGGGCAGCCCCCGGCGTACGGCCTCCCGGCCCGCCCACCTCAGCGCGGCCAGGCTCTCCTCCGTGCCGTCCACCCCTGCCGTGATCGCGCGTGTCATCCGTGCCCTCCTCGTCGTCGCGTGCTCCTGGTGCTGGTGCCCACTATCGGCCACCGGCGCGCACGGCCGGGACGATCTCTCCGGACGGGCCGCGCCCGGCGCCCGCCGGCCCTTTCGTATGCCAGAGCGAAGCGGGGCGATCGAACATACGATGGGCGCGTACCGGTGCGGTGGTCCCCACGACACCGACCCGTGGGACCCAACGCTTCGGGGTGGGAGACGTATGGCACAGGCCGCCGACGCAGCGCGGACCGTCATCCTGACCGTGGACGACGACCCGGGTGTCTCCCGCGCCGTCGCCCGCGACCTCAGACGGCGCTACGGCGAGTCGTACCGGATCGTGCGCGCGGAGTCCGGGGAGTCCGCGCTGGAGGCCCTGCGCGAGCTGAAGCTGCGCGGCGACCTGGTGGCCGTGATCCTGGCCGACTACCGCATGCCGCAGATGAACGGCATCGAGTTCCTCGAACAGGCACTGGACGTCTATCCGGGGGCGCGGCGGGTGCTGCTGACCGCGTACGCCGACACCAGCGCGGCGATCGACGCGATCAACGTGGTCGACCTCGACCACTATCTGCTCAAGCCGTGGGACCCGCCGGAGGAGAAGCTCTACCCGGTCGTGGACGACCTGCTC
Organism: Streptomyces sp. NPDC004561; assembly: GCF_053602155.1. NCBI lineage: Bacteria > Bacillati > Actinomycetota > Actinomycetes > Kitasatosporales > Streptomycetaceae > Streptomyces > Streptomyces sp. NPDC004561. The sequence goes on along the minus strand of NZ_JBSGDB010000260.1, from coordinate 3,063 downwards.
CAGGCCTGGCGCACCAGCGACCACCGGCCGGTGCCCAGCACCAAGGTGGTGGGGCACCGCTGGTCGGCTCGGTCGTCGGACGTGCGCGAGTTCCTGGCCCGCAACCAGGTGCCCTACCGCTGGTACTCGGTGGAGGAACCGGAGGGGCAGCGGCTGCTGACCGCCGCCGGACAGGACGGCCGGCGGCTGCCGCTGGTGATCACCCCGGACGGCACGGCCCTGGTCGAGCCCGAGGCGCCCGAGCTGGCCGCGCGGGTGGGGCTGGCGACGACGCCCACGGCCGACTTCTACGACCTGATCGTGATCGGCGGGGGCCCGGCCGGGCTCGGCGCCGCCGTGTACGGGGCCTCCGAGGGGCTGCGGACCGTTCTCGTGGAGCGGTCGGCGACCGGCGGGCAGGCCGGGCAGAGCTCCCGCATCGAGAACTACCTCGGCTTCCCCGACGGCGTCTCCGGCGCCCAGCTCACCGACCGGGCGCGGCGGCAGGCCGCCAGGTTCGGCGCCGAGATCCTGGCCGCGCGCGAGGTGACGGCGCTGGAGGTCAACGGCGCGGCACGGGTCGTGCGGTTCGCGGACGGTTCGGCGATCGCCGCGCACAGTGTGATCCTCGCGACCGGGGTGCAGTACCGGCAGCTCCAGGCCCAGGGCTGCACCGATCTCACGGGCTGCGGGGTGTTCTACGGCTCGGCGCTGACGGAGGCGGCCTCCTGCCAGGGGCAGGACGTGTACATCGTCGGCGGCGCCAACTCGGCGGGCCAGGCGGCGATGTACCTGTCCCGGGGCGCGAAGTCGGTGACGCTGCTGGTGCGCGGCCCGGACCTGTCGGCGTCGATGTCCTACTACCTGATCCAGCAGATCAGTGAGGCTCCGAACATCTCCGTGCGCAGCCACACGGTCGTGGACGCGGCCCACGGCTCGGACCACCTGGAGCAGCTGACGCTGCGGCACACGGCGACCGGGGACACCGAACGGGTCGACGCCCAGTGGATGTTCGTGTTCATCGGCGCCGCCCCGCTGACCGACTGGCTCGGCAACACCGTGCTGCGCGACGGGCGCGGGTTCATCCTGTCCGGGCCCGATCTGACCGCCGACGGGCGGCCGCCGGCCGGCTGGGAGCTGGACCGGCCGCCGTACCACCTGGAGACCAGCATTCCCGGCGTGTTCGTGGCGGGCGACGCGCGCGCCGAGTCCGCGAAACGTGTCGCGTCCGCCGTCGGAGAGGGAGCCATGGCCGTGATGCTCGTCCACCGGTATCTGGAGCAGTCATGAGCGGGCAGGTCATGCCGTGCAGCCCGCAGGAGATCAGCTCGCTGTTCCTCTTCGAGAAGCTGAGCCCCGATCAGCTGGGCCGGTTGTGCAGCGAGGGGCGGGTGGAGCTGTTCCAGCCCGGTCCGGTGTACACCGAGGGTGATCCCGCCACCTGCTTCTTCGCGATGATCGAGGGCACGGTCGTGCTCTCCCGCCGGGTCGCCGGCGACGATGTCGAGGTCACCCGGACCTCGCAGCCCGGGGTGTACGCGGGCGCGATGCAGGCGTACCTCGGCGACCGGGTGCGGCAGGTGTACAACAACTCGATGCGGGTCACGGAGCCGAGCCGGTTCTTCGTGCTGCCGGCGGACATCTTCGCGGACGTGATGAGCGAGTGGTTCCCGATGGCCGTGCACCTGCTGGAGGGCCTGTTCTTCGGGTCGAAGAGCACCCAGGCCGCGATCGGCCAGCGGGAGCGGCTGCTGGCGCTCGGCTCGCTGTCGGCGGGGCTCACGCACGAGCTGAACAACCCGGCCGCCGCGGCCGTGCGGGCCACCGCGAGCCTGCGGGAGCGGGTCGCGAAGATGCGGCACAAGCTCGCCGTGATCGCCGAAGCGCCTTTCTCCCGGGAGGCGTTGGCGAGTCTGATCGAGATCCAGGAACGCACCGCCGAGCGGGTCGCGAAGGCTCCGGCGCTCAGTCCGCTGGAGGCCTCCGACCGGGAGGACGTGCTCACCGACTGGCTGGAGAACCACGGCCTCGACCACGGCTGGCAGCTGGCGCCGACCTTCGTGCAGGCCGGGCTCGACGTCGACTGGCTGGAGCAGGTCGCGGCGGCCGTGGACGAGGAGATCCTGGCGGGCGCGATCGGGTGGCTCAACTACACCGTCGAGACCGAGCTGTTGATGAACGAGATCGAGGACTCCACCACCCGTATCTCGCACCTCGTGGACGCGGCCAAGCAGTACTCGCAGCTGGACCGGGCCCCTTACCGGGTGGTGGACGTGCACGAACTCTTGGAGAGCACGCTGCTGATGCTGTCCGGCAAGATCGGCGCGGGGATCGAGGTCGTGAAGGAGTACGACCGCACGCTGCCGCCCGTGCCCGCCTACCCGGCGGAGCTGAACCAGGTGTGGACGAACCTCATCGACAACGCGGTCTCCGCCATCAAGAGCGCGGGCGGCGAGGGCCGGCTGACGGTGCGGACCGCGCTCGACAACGAGCAGGTGCTGGTGGAGTTCCGGGACACCGGGACCGGGATCCCACCGGAGATCAAGGGCCGGATCTTCGACCCGTTCTTCACCACCAAGCCGGTCGGCGAGGGCACCGGGCTCGGCCTGGACATCTCCTGGCGGATCGTCGTCAACAAGCACCACGGCACCCTGCGGGTCGACTCGGTGCCCGGCGACACCCGCTTCCAGGTCCTGCTGCCCCTGACCGCCGAGACACCCGACCCGTCCGAGACGCCCGAGTCGTCCGGGGAACGAGCGGAGGAAGCCGTATGAGCACCGTCGACGGAATCGACCCGGGCGTCCCGCCCAGCGGCACCGGCTGTGTGGAGTGCGACGAGGTGGGCGGCTGGTGGTTCCATCTGCGCCGCTGCGCCCAGTGCGGGCACATCGGCTGCTGCGACGACTCCCCCGCCAAGCACGCCACCGCGCACTACGCGGCCACCGGGCATCCGGTCATCCAGAGCTTCGAGCCGGGCGAGGGCTGGTTCTGGGACTACGCCACGGAAGAGCTCTACGGCTCCGGTCCGGAACTCGCCCCTCCGGCCAGTCATCCCGCCGACCAGCCGACGCCGGGCCCGGCGGG
>NZ_JBSGDB010000259.1:0-12361 GCF_053602155.1 Streptomyces sp. NPDC004561 | reverse complement strand
AACGCCAAGAACGAGGTAACGCTCGGCACCGCCGCCATCGGCACCGACGGCCATGCCACGGCATGCCGGGCACGGCCAGGGCGGTAGCCGCGAGAAGGGCGACCAGGGGTCTTGTGCGATCCACGGATGCCTCCGGGCATGGGGAGTTGGAGGGTGGAGCGCCCTCAACTTGGTCCAGACCAATGCTCGTGTCAAGGTGTCGGGGCGCTACCGGTCCTCGCTCCCGCCCCTCGCCAGCTCCGCCGCGGCCTCGTGCATCGCCAGTTCCAGCAGCGCCGGGTCGGTCAACGTGCCCGAGCCGTCCGGCGGCACCAGCCAGCGCACCCCCCGGGTCGCCCGGCCCGGATACGGCACGACGATCCAGGTGCCGGGCCCGGCGGTGCGGATGCCGGTGCCGAGCCAGCGGGCCGCGGTCCCGGGCGGCACGAAGAACCCGACCCGGTTGTCGCCGAAGTCGACGAGCACCGGGCCGGGTCGGTCAAGCACCCTGGTGAGCACGTCCAGGGTCGGATAGCCGAGGCCGCCCGGCAGGATCAGTACGTCCCAGGCCTTGCCGGCGGGCAGCAGCGCGACCCCCAGCGGGCTGCGCTCCCATTCCCGGCGGCACGCCCCGGGGTCGGGTGCGACGGATGCCAGCCATTCGACCGCCGTCTTCGCGCCACTCATCAGAAGGCCCCCTCTCGCTCGTCCGACGCGGTCGCGTCAGGAGGAGAGAGGAGGCTTTCCGGAAAGCATTACGCGGCTTTCGCGTCCCCTGTCGGGTGAACCGGGTCACACCACGTTGCCTCGGTCACAGCACTAGCTGTCGAAGCCCAGGCCCAGCCGGTCCATCGTCCGCAGCCACAGGTTCCGCCGCCCGCCGTGGGCGTCCGCGCGGGCCAGGGACCACTTGGTGAGGGCGATGCCGGTCCAGGCGAACGGCTCCGGCGGGAACGGCAGCGGCTTCTTGCGGACCATCTCCAGCTCGGTCCGCTCGGTGCGCTCCCCGTCCAGCAGGTCCAGCATCACGTCCGCGCCGAAGCGGGTCGCGCCCACGCCGAGGCCGGTGTAGCCCGCCGCGTACGCCACCCTCCCCTGGTGGGCCGTGCCGAAGAACGCCGAGAAGCGCGAGCAGGTGTCGATCGCGCCGCCCCACGCATGGGTGAAGCGGACGCCCTCCAGCTGCGGGAAGCAGGTGAAGAAGTGGCCGGCGAGCTTGGCGTAGGTCTCCGGCCGGTCGTCGTACTCCGCCCGCACCCGGCCGCCGTAGTGGTGGATCGCGTCGTAACCGCCCCACAGGATGCGGTTGTCGGCGGACAGCCGGAAGTAGTGGAACTGGTTGGCGCTGTCCCCGAGTCCCTGCCGGTTCTTCCAGCCGATCTCCGCCAGCTGCCCGGGCGTGAGCGGCTCGGTCATCAGCGCGTAGTCGTAGACCGGGACGGTGTACGAGCGCACACGGCGCAGCAGGCTCGGGAAGATGTTCGTACCGAGCGCGACCCTGCGGGCCCGGACCGCGCCGTACGGGGTGCGTACGGCCATTCCGGCGCCGTACTGCTTCAGCGTCAGCGCGGGCGTGTGCTCGTACACCCGCACCCCGAGCCGCAGACAGGCCTTCTTCAGGCCCCAGGCGAGCTTCGCCGGGTGCAGCATCGCCACGCCCCGGCGGTCCCACAGCCCCGCCTCGAAGGTGGGCGAGGCGACCTGCTCGCGCACCGCGCCCGCGTCCAGGAACTCGACGCCGTCCGCGAGGCCCTTCTCCTCCAGCTCCCGGTACCAGTCGCTCAGTTCCCGCGCCTGGTAGGGCTCGGTCGCGACGTCGATCTCGCCGGTGCGTTCGAAGTCGCAGTCGATGCCGTGCCGGGCCACCGCGGCCTCGATCTCGTCGAGGTTGCGCCGGCCCAGCTCCTCCAGCCGCTGGATCTCGTCGGGCCAGCGGGTCAGGCCGTTGGGCAGGCCGTGGGTGAGGGAGGCGGCGCAGAAGCCGCCGTTGCGGCCGGAGGCGGCCCAGCCCACCTCGCGGCCTTCCAGCAGGACCACGTCCCGCTGCGGGTCGCGCTCCTTGGCGTTGAGCGCGGTCCACAGTCCGCTGTAGCCGCCGCCGACGACCAGCAGGTCGCAGGTGTCGGTGCCGGTGAGGGCGGGCTCGGCGTGGGGCTTGCCGGGGTCTTCCAGCCAGTACGGGACCGGCTGGGCTTCGGAAAGAGAGGCGATCCAGTTGTCTTTGCCACGGCTCATGGCGCTTGGGGCCATGATTTCAACTCCCTACGGAGGCTTATGCCTTCTGGTTGTTACGGCGGTTGGTGATCAGCATCGAGGCCAGGACGAACAGCACGGCGACCAGGAACATGGCCGTGCCGATCACGTTGATCTGCACGGGCGTGCCGCGCTGCGCCGAACCCCACACGAACATGGGGAAGGTGACCGTCGAGCCGGCGTTGAAGTTGGTGATGATGAAGTCGTCGAAGGAGAGCGCGAAGGACAGCAGCGCGCCCGCGGCGATGCCGGGTGCCGCGATGGGCAGGGTGACCCGGAGGAAGGTCTGCGCGGGACCGGCGTACAGGTCCCGGGCGGCCTCCTCCAGCCGCGGGTCCATCGACATCACACGCGCCTTGACCGCGGTGACGACGAAGCTGAGGCAGAACATGATGTGCGCGATCAGGATCGTCATGAAGCCGAGCTGGGCGCCCATGTTGAGGAACAGGGTGAGCAGCGAGGCGGCCATGACGACCTCGGGCATCGCCATCGGCAGGAAGATCAGCGAGTTGACGGCGCCGCGGGCGCGGAAGCGGTAGCGGACCAGCGCGAAGGCGATCATCGTGCCGAGGATCGTGGCGCCGATCGTCGCCCAGATCGCGATCTGGAGGCTGATGGAGAGCGAGCCGCACATGTCGGCGACACCGCACGGCTGCTTCCAGGCGTCCAGGGAGAACTGCTGCCACTCGTAGTTGAAGCGCCCCTTCGGCTTGTTGAAGGAGAACACCGTGACGATGACGTTCGGCAGCAGGAGATAAGCGAGCGTCAGCAGTCCCGCGATGACGACGAGACGGCGCTTGAGCCAGTTGACGAAGGGCATTTAGACCAGGTCCTCCGTCCCGGACCGGCGGATGTAGATCGTGACCATGGCCAGGATCGCGGCCATGAGGATGAAGGAGAGCGCCGCCGCCGTCGGGTAGTCCAGGATCCGCAGGAACTGCGTCTGGATGACGTTTCCGATCATGCGGGTGTCGGTGGAGCCGAGGAGTTCGGAGTTGACGTAGTCACCGGCCGCCGGGATGAACGTCAGCAGCGTGCCGGAGACCACGCCCGGCATCGACAGCGGGAAGGTCACCTTGCGGAAGGTCGTCCACGGCTTGGCGTACAGGTCGCGGGCCGCCTCGTGCAGCCGCCCGTCGATCCGCTCCAGCGAGGTGTAGAGCGGCAGGATCATGAACGGCAGGAAGTTGTACGTCAGTCCGCAGACCACGGCGAGCGGTGTGGCCAGGACCCGGTGGCCGGCGGTCCAGCCGAGCCAGTTGGTGAGGTCCAGGACGTGCAGCGTGTTCAGCACGTGCACGACCGGGCCGTTGTCGGCGAGGATCGTCTTCCAGGCCAGGGTGCGGATCAGGAAGCTGGTGAAGAAGGGCGCGATCACCAGGATCATGATCAGGTTCCGCCAGCGGCCCGCGCGGAAGGCGATGAGGTACGCCAGCGGGTAGCCGAGCAGCAGGCACCCGACGGTCGCGGCGGCCGCGTAGAAGACCGAGCGCAGGAACTGCGGCCAGTACTCGGACAGGGCGGCCCAGTAGGTCGCGAAGTGCCAGGTGACCTTGTAGCCCTCCTCCAGCGAGCCCTGCTGCACGGAGGTGGAGCCCTGGTAGATCATCGGCAGCGCGAAGAAGACGACCAGCCACAGGATGCCGGGCAGCAGCAGCCAGTACGGCGTGAACCGGCCGCGCTTGCGCGGGGGCTTGCTCTCCGGCTTGGCGGGGGGCGAGAGGCGGCGGCGCCTCGGTGAGCGTCGACATCAGGCGGCGACCTCTTCCTCGGTGCCCGCGGAGCCCACCGTCCCGGCAAGCAGGGACTGCGCGGCGTCCAAGCCGAAAGTGTGCGCCGGGCTCCAGTGCAGGACCACGTCGGCGCCGGGGACCAGCCGGCCGTCCCGCTCGACGTTCTGGACGTACACCGCGAGCTCGTCGCAGACCGGGCTGTCGATGACGTACTGGGTGGAGACACCGATGAAGCTCGCGTCGGCGATCTTGCCGGTGAGGCGGTTGCGGCCCTCCGGGATCGAGCCGGCGTCGTCGGCGTGGGTGAGCGCGATCTTCTCCGGGCGGATGCCGACCAGCACCTTGCCGCCGGCCGTCGTCGGCGCGGAACAGCGAGCCTCGGGCAGCACCAGCTTGCCGCCGGCCGCCTTGAGCACGATGTCGTCGCCGTTCTTCGTGTCGACCTCGGCCTCGATGAGGTTGGAGGTGCCGAGGAAGTTCGCGACGAACGTCGTCCGCGGGTTCTCGTACAGGTCCGTGGGCGAGCCGAGCTGTTCGACGCGGCCCGCGTTCATCACGGCGACCGTGTCGGCCATGGTCATGGCCTCCTCCTGGTCGTGCGTGACGTGGACGAAGGTGATGCCGACCTCGGTCTGGATGCGCTTGAGCTCCAGCTGCATCTGGCGGCGCAGCTTCAGGTCGAGGGCGCCGAGGGGCTCGTCGAGGAGGAGCACCTTCGGGTGGTTGATCAGCGCGCGGGCCACGGCGACGCGCTGCTGCTGGCCACCGGAGAGCTGGTGCGGTTTCTTGCGCGCCTGCTCCCCGAGCTGGACCAGGTCCAGCATCTCCTCGACCTGCTTCTTCACGCTCTTTATGCCGCGCCGGCGCAGACCGAAGGCGACGTTCTCGAAGATGTCGAGGTGCGGGAAGAGGGCGTAGGACTGGAACACCGTGTTCACCGGCCGCTTGTACGGCGGCAGATGCGTCACGTCCTGCTCGCCGAGGTGCACGGTGCCGCTGGTCGGCTCCTCCAGGCCCGCGATCATGCGCAGGGTGGTGGTCTTGCCGCAGCCGGAGGCGCCGAGCAGGGCGAAGAAGGAGCCCTGGGGCACGGTCAGGTCCAGCGGGTGCACGGCGGTGAAGCCGTTGTCGTAGGTCTTGCCGATACCGGAGAGGCGGACGTCGCCGCTGTTGTCCGTCGTCATCGTCGTCGTCACGCCCCTGTGAGCTTGGAGAACTTCTGCTGGTAGGCGGTCTCTTCCTTCTGCGTCAGGGCGCGGAAGGAACGGGACTTGGCCTGCATGGCCTTGTCGGGAACGATCAGCGGGTTGGCCGCCGCCGCCTTGTCGATCTTGGCAAGGTAGGGCTGCACCCCCGCGACCGGACTCACGTAGTTGACGTACGCGGCGAGTTCGGCGGCCGGCTCCGGCTCGTAGAAGAAGTCGATGAGCCGCTCGGCGTTCGTCTTGTGACGCGCCCTGTTGGGGATCAGCATGTTGTCGGTCGAGGTCATGTAGCCGCTGTCGGGGATGACGTAGCCGACGTCCGGGTTGTCCGCCTGGAGCTGCACGATGTCGCCGCCCCAGGCGACACAGGCGGCGATGTCGCCCTTGGTGAGGTCGGACGTGTAGTCGTTGCCGGTGAAGCGGCGTATCTGGCCCTTGTCGACGGCCTTCTGCAGCCGGGCGATCACCGCGTCGTAGTCGTCGTCGGTGAACTTCGCCGGGTCCTTGCCCATGTCGAGCATCGTCATGCCGATGGTGTCGCGCATCTCGGTCAGGAAGCTGACGCGTCCCTTGAGCTTCGGGTTGTCCAGCAGGTCGGAGACCGACTTCACCTCGATGCCGGCGAGCGCCTTCTTGTTGAAGGCGATGACGGTCGAGACGCCCTGCCAGGGGTACGAGTACGCCCGGCCCGGGTCCCAGTCGGGCGCGCGGAACTGGTCCGACAGGTTGGCGAAGGCGTGCGGCAGGTTGGCCGGGTCCAGTTTCTGCACGTACCCGAGGCGGATCATCCGGGCGGCCAGCCAGTCGGTGAGGACGACGAGGTCGCGGCCGGTGTCCTGGCCGGCGGCGAGCTCCGGCTGGATCTTGCCGAAGAACTCGTCGTTGTCGTTGATGTCCTCGGTGTACTTGACCTGGATGCCGCTCTGCTTCGCGAACTGGTCGAGCGAGGGGTGCCGCTTGGTCTTGTCGTCCACGTCGATGTACTCGGGCCAGTTGGAGAAGTTGACGACCTTCTCCTTGGCCGAGTGGTCGTCGGCGGAGACACCGCCCTGGGTCTTGGTCGCCGCGGGGATGCCGCAGGCGCTCAGCGTCCCCAGTCCGCCGATCGCCAGCGCGCCGCCTGCGGAGGCGCGCAGGATCGACCGGCGGGTCATGGCGGCCCGGCCGTCGCGGAGACTGCGCCGCATGGCGGCCGCTTCGGCCGGGGTCAGGCGGTGGGGCTCGTACTGCTCCATGCGCGTGGTGCCCTTTCGGGAGGGGTGGGCCTGGTGATGGCCGGGTCTTCTATCGGTCCCCGAAGATGGTGCGGTGCCAGTCCTTGCGGACCACCGCGGTGTTGTCGAACATTACGTGCTTGACCTGCGTGTATTCCTCGAAGGAGTACGCCGACATGTCCTTGCCGAAGCCGGAGGCCTTGTAGCCGCCGTGCGGCATCTCGCTGATGATCGGGATGTGGTCGTTGATCCACACGCAGCCCGCCTTGATCTCGCGGGTGGCGCGGTTCGCGCGGTAGACACTGCCGCTCCACGCGGAGGCGGCGAGGCCGTACGGGGTGTCGTTGGCCAGCCGGATCCCCTCGTCGTCGCTGTCGAAGGGCAGGACGACCAGTACGGGGCCGAAGATCTCGGACTGGACGATCTCACTGTCCTGGGGGGCGCCGGCGACCAGCGTGGGCCGGTAGTAGGCGCCCTTCTCCAGGTCGCCCTTCGGGGCCTCGCCACCGGTCACCACGCGCGCGTAGGCACGCGCGCGCTCCACGAACCCGGCGACCCGGTCCCGCTGTACGTGCGAGATCAGCGGCCCGAGGTCGGTGCCGGCGGCGAAGGGGTCCCCGAGCCGTACGGTCTCCATCAGGGCGGCCGTCCGCTCCACGAAGGCCTCGTACAGCGGCCGCTGCACGTACGCGCGCGTGGCGGCGGTGCAGTCCTGGCCCGTGTTGATCAGCGCGCCCGCGACGGCGCCGTTCACGGCCGCGTCCAGGTCGGCGTCGTCGAAGACGACGAACGGCGCCTTCCCGCCCAGTTCAAGGTGCAGCCGCTTGACGGTCGCGGTGGCGATCTCGGCGACGCGCCGGCCGACGGCGGTGGACCCGGTGAAGGAGGTCATGGCCACGTCGGGGTGGCCGACCAGGTGCTCACCTGCCTCCCTGCCGGTCCCGGTGACGATGTTGACGACGCCGTCCGGGATGCCCGCGGCGGTGGCCGCCTCGGCGAACAGCAGGGAGGTCAGCGGGGTCAGTTCGGCCGGCTTCAGCACGATGGTGTTGCCCGCGGCGATCGCCGGGAGGATCTTCCAGGCGGCCATCTGGAGCGGGTAGTTCCAGGGCGCGATGGACCCGACGACACCGATCGGCTCGCGGCGGACGTACGAGGTGTGGTCGCCGGAGTACTCACCGGCCGACTGCCCCTGAAGATGCCGGGCGGCCCCCGCGAAGAACGCGGTGTTGTCGACGGTCCCGGGGACGTCGAACTCCCGGGTGAGCTTCAGCGGCTTGCCGCACTGCAGGGACTCGGCGCGGGCGAGGTCCTCGGCTCGGTCGGCGAGCACGGCCGCGAACCGGTGCAGCGCGTCCGAGCGCTCGCCCGGGGTGGCCGAGGACCAGCCGGGGAAGGCCTCGCGTGCGGCGGCGACGGCCGCGTCGACGTCGTCGGTGCCGGCCAGGTCGTAGGTGTACACGTCCTCGCCGGTCGCGGGGTCGACCACGGTGTGCGTCCGCCCCGAGGTGCCCTTGGCCGGGCGGCCCGCGATGAACTGCGCGCCGTCCGCGAATCGTTCCTGCGCGGGGAATCGTTCCGGGGTGGCAATGCCCGGGTTGTGCATGTCGCTCTCCTCCGCCGTTCGCCCCGTCCCGGTGGGCGGGTGGCGTAGCTCCAGCTCGATTTGAGTGCCGATCCTGACAGAGCAAGTGCACTCCAACAAGTGATTCCGTTGTTGCCTTTTGGTTACGCGACGGAATCTGTCGACCACGTGTCGAGTCACGGAGGAAAAGGACGGACGGAGTGTCAGTGGTGCGTGCCACACTCGCGTGCATGGGAAAGATCGACGGTGTGGAAGCCCTGATCAGGGAGGTTCGGACCGGGTCCCGGGTCAGGTACCTGCACTTCTGGGGGCACCGGGCCAGGCAGGACGGCGGGGTCGGCGCGAGCTGCCTGAGTCAGTGGTGGCCGTCACCGTTCGTGGTGGACGGTGTGGCCTACGCGACGGCCGAGCACTGGATGATGGCCGGCAAGGCCCGGCTGTTCGGCGACGCGGAGGCGGAGCGCCGGGTGCTGGCCGCGGAGCATCCCGCCGAGGCCAAGAAGGCGGGGCGGCTGGTCCGGGGTTTCGACGAGGGGATATGGGAGCGCGAGCGGTTCCGGATCGTCGTCGAGGGCAGCGTGCACAAGTTCGCCGCGCACGACGATCTGCGGGCCTTCCTGCTCGGCACCGGTGACCGTGTGCTGGTCGAGGCGAGCCCGGTGGACCGCGTGTGGGGCATAGGCCTGGCCACGGACGACGAGGCGGCGTCCGACCCCGAGCGCTGGCGCGGCCCCAACCTGCTGGGCTTCGCGTTGATGGAGGCGCGGGAGCGGTTGGCAGGGGCCTGAGAAGAAGGGGGCCCCGACAGCCGGTGTCCCGGGGGACCGGCTTCGGCCCCCCGGGACTCCTGGACTTCGTCAGAACGTGCTGGAACTGCCCATGATGCTGGCGAAGACGGCCAGGCCCAGCAGCGGCAGAATCACCGTGGCGATGATCCCGCAGACCAGGCCCGCGGTCGCCGCCCCCTTGTTCGTGGCCTCACCGCGGTTGGCCTTGCCCCGGCCGATGGCGCCGAAGATGATGCCGAGAATCCCCAGGATGACCCCGAAGAACCACAGGAAGAAGGTCAGGCTGCAGACCACGCCGATGATGCCCAGCACCAGGCCCGTGGTGCCCATGCCGTTGCTCGGCTGCATCGGCGCGGCGTAGCCCGGGGCCTGCGGGTACCCCAGGGGCGGGGCGGCGGGGTACCCCGGCTGGGGCTGGCCGTAGCCCTGGGCGGGCTGCTGCGGGTAGCCGTACCCCGGGGCCTGCTGAGGCGCGGGCTGGTTCGGTGGGCCGAAGCCACCGGGTGTGGTGTCGGACATCGAGTCTCCCCTCCAATGACGATCAAGGCATCGTAAGGCCACGGAGGGAGCCGGGGAGCCGGTCAGTGCGGACCGCGGAACGAGGCCCGGGGCGGGCCGGGGTCAGCGCCCGGTCGCCACCGTCGCCGAGAGGGTGTGGGCGGAGCCGTAGTACGGGTCGGGGCGCGACTTCTCGTTCTTGATGGCGGCGGTGATGCCGATCGCGAGCAGCACGATCACCGCGATGCCGACGACGATGCCGATGACGCCCATGATCAGGCCCGCCTGGGCCTGGCCGTGGTTGGTGGCCTCGCCGCGCTCGGCCCGCCGGCGGCCCTTGACGCCGAAGACCACGGCGAGGATGCCGAGCACCACCGAGACCACGCCGTACATACAGAACAGACAGATGGAGAGGATGCCGAGTACCAGCGCCGCGACGCCCATGCCGTTCTGCGGGGCCATCGGCATACCGGGCCAGCCGTAACCCGCCGGGTAGCCGGGGTAGCCGTAGCCGCCGGGCGGCACGGGCGCGGCGGGTATGCCGGGGCCGGAGGGCGCGATCGGCGGGGGCGGCACCTGCTCGGTCCCGGACGGGGCGGTCCCGGGGGCGCCGAAGGCGGGGGCGCCGAAGCCGGGAGTGCCCGCGGCGGGCGGGGCGAAGCCGGGTACGGGCGGGGCGAAGCCGTCGGCGGGCATGGAGATCATGGTGGCCTGGTCGTGCACGGACGGCGGCTGTGCGGCGGCTCCTGCGCCGTCCGGGCCGGGCTGCGGATTCTTGTCCAGCGACAGCCTCTGCTCGGGCGGCGCCCACGGGTCGTGGCCGCCGCCGGCCGCCCCACTCGACTGCGTTCCGTCCGTCACGTGCGCATCCCCCTCGGTCGTTCGTGCCGCCATGCTACGACCTCACCCGCGGGGCCCCACCGGACGGTCCCACCGTCCCGACAGACGGGGCCCGCGACCGAGCGCCCCACCGCCACGACGAAGCTCCGTTCCCGGCTCACCGGTCGACCGAACTACCGCAAAAAGGGCTCCGAACGGCCCGGCGGACGGGGTCGCCGGCAGGAAGCTCCGGCCACTCCCCCTCCCCGCCGCCACTGGCCATCTCCCCGCCCGCCGGCCCAGCCGCTCCCCAGCCCGGTGCCGTCCCTCCCCCGCCTAGGATGTCGATACCGACGATCAGCCGATCACCCGCGCCGCGCCCGTACGGGCCCGTCGGCGCCCTTCCCGGGGAGGACCCCTTGACCGACAGCTCCGTACCCGCCGCCGGCACGGCCGACCGCGACCTGCGGACCTTCATCGCCGGGCTGCCCAAGGCCGAACTGCACGTCCACCACGTCGGCTCCGCCTCCCCCCGCATCGTCTCGGAACTGGCCGCCCGCCACCCCGACTCCAAGGTCCCCACCGACCCCGAGGCCCTGGTCGACTTCTTCACCTTCACCGACTTCGCCCACTTCATCGACGTGTACCTGTCGGTCGTCGACCTCATCCGCACCCCGGAGGACGTCCGGCTGCTCACCTACGAGGTGGCCCGCGACCTGGCCCGGCAGCAGGTGCGGTACGCCGAGCTGACCCTCACCCCCTTCTCCTCCACCCGGCGCGGCATCGACGAGCTCGGCTTCATGGCCGCGATCGAGGACGCCCGCAAGGCCGCCGAGGCCGAGTTCGGCACCGTGCTGCGCTGGTGCTTCGACATTCCCGGCGAGGCGGGGCTCGAGTCCGCGGAGGAGACCGCCCGCCTCGCCACCGACGACCGGATCCGCCCGGAGGGCCTGGTGTCGTTCGGGCTCGGCGGGCCCGAGATCGGCGTGCCCCGCCCGCAGTTCAAGCCGTACTTCGACCGGGCCATCGCCGCCGGTCTGCACTCCGTGCCGCACGCCGGCGAGACCACCGGCCCGCAGACCGTGTGGGACGCGCTGCACGAGCTGCGCGCCGAGCGCATCGGGCACGGCACCAGCTCCGCCCAGGACCCGGAGCTGCTCGCGCACCTCGCCGAGCGCCGCATCCCGCTGGAGGTCTGCCCGACCTCCAACATCGCCACCCGCGCGGTCCGCACCCTGGACGAGCACCCGATCAGGGAGTTCGCACGGGCCGGAGTGCTGATCACGATCAACTCCGACGACCCGCCGATGTTCGGCACCGACCTCAACAACGAGTACGCGGTGGCCGCCCGGCTCCTCGACCTGGACGAGCACGGCCTCGCCGGCCTCGCCAAGAACGCAGTCGAGGCGTCCTTCCTGGACGCGGCGGGCAAGGCGCGCATCGCGGCGGAGATCGACAGCTACACCTCCGCCTGGCTCGCCTCCTGAAGCACACGCCGGAGCACACACGGGAGCACACCACAATGGGGGCCATGCAGACCGTGACCGCCGTGGCCCACCGCGGCGACCCCTACCGCTTCCGCGAGAACACGCTCGACTCGCTGCGTTCCGCGCTCGACCAGGGCGCGGACGCGGTCGAGATCGACGTACGGCTCACCCGTGACGGTGTCCCCGTGCTGCTGCACGACGACACGCTCAAGCGGCTGTGGGACCTGGACCGCCCGCTGCGCGCCCTGTCCGCCGAGGAGGTGCGCGGACTCACCGCTGGCAGGGTGCCGACGCTGGCCGAGGCGCTGGACGCGACCGGCGACAGCCGGGTGATGGTGGACCTGTGCGGGCGGGTGGACCGGCGGACGGCGGCCCGGGTCATGGACGTCGTCCGGCAGGGCGGGGCCCGGGACCGCGTGTACTACTGCGCGCACGCCGAGGCCATGCTCGCCGTCCGCGCCGCCGACCCGGCCGCCGAGATCGCCCTGACCTGGACGACGCTCGCCCCGCCCCGGCCCGCGCTGCTCGACGCGATCCGGCCCCGCTGGCTCAACTACCGCTTCTCCCTGGTCGACCGGGACCTCGCGGCCCGGGTCCACCACGACGGGTTCCTCCTGTCCGTCTGGACCCCGGACACCCGCCGTGCCCTGCGCCGTCTGCTGGACGTGGGCGTCGACTCCATCACGACGAACCGCGTCGACGTCCTGGACGCCCTGCGCAACGGCGCCTAGAACCAGCCGAGTTCCCGAGGGGGCGCGACCCTCCAAGGGACGGTCGCGCGTCCAGCGGCCACGCGGGAC
>NZ_JBSGDB010000258.1:0-12414 GCF_053602155.1 Streptomyces sp. NPDC004561 | reverse complement strand
GCGGCAAACCGCCGCTCGCGCCGCGAGCGCTGCTTCAGCCTGCGCTTGGCGGACTTCGTGCCCTTCTTCTGCAGCTTCGCTCGCAACCTGAGCTGCCGGGCCCGGTACCGGTTCAGTCTGCGGCCTGCGAAGACCTCACCGTCGGATGTCGTCGCGATGTTGACGACACCCAGGTCGACGCCGAGGAACCCGTCCGGGTTCGCATTGAGCTCGGCTTCCGGAACCTCGCACGTCGCGAGGAGACAGAAGACGCCGTCGCGTTCGATGAGGTCCGACTCGCCCTGGCGGTACCCTCGCAGGGTCTTGAGCTGGTCTGCGGAACCGGCATCGGCCCCCATCCCGAAGTCTGCACACGGCACGCCACCGACGAGCAGAAGGCGGCGTCTCTTGCGGCGCTCGAGATCCCCGTGGACATCGCCACAGCCGATCCCGCCGCGGTGTTCCCCGAGGTGTCCATCACGCCGCAGCGTCTCATCTGCCACAACATGAACGGCTGGGTGGCCAAGATCCGCGGCACGAACGAGAAGTACGTGTACGCCCGCACCTTCCTCGGTCGCGGCCGCACCGCCCCGTACGGGTGGCCGCTGCCCGGGAACGGCCTGTACGAGTGCCGCGAGACTGGACCGCATGGCAAGTTCTCTTGCTTCTTCGTGGTCAAGGGCATATTCCGCCGCAAGGTGCAGCTGGTGACCCCGGAGCAGGCGGCGAGGATGGCCCGACGGATGGGGCGGCAGCCCGCCGACTGATGCACGGCCGGAGTACCGTGCGATCTGTCCCGCCGATGAGGGTCCTCGGGGCGGCCGGGCGGTCGAATGGGGCCCGGCGCCTGTGCTCAGCTGCCACTGTGTCGGCAGGCAACTTCCGCACTGCCAAGGGGGCCCGTGCGCCGTATCGTCATGCTCGTTCCCGTCATCCTGCTCGCCGCTGCCTGCAGCAGCGCCAAGCCCACCGTCGACGGCGGTGTCCCGATCGGTAAGCCGTCCCCATCACCGTCGGTCAGCCCGAGCGTCACGTTCCTTCCCGATGACGTGATGACATCTCTCGGCGCCATCGGAGCCGACACCAAGAAGATCGCCCACGACGGCGGGGGCGACGCCGAAGCCGCCGACTGCCAGAAACTCGGCACCGACGCGAGTTCGGCGAGCGTCGAGACCCTTCCGAATCCGGACTGGCAGACCCAATGGCGCAAGACCATGGGCGAATTGCAGAAGGCCGCCGACGAATGCTCCTCCGGTCAGAGCACCGGCGACATCGCGACCCTGCAGCAGGGTCTGACCGACGTGACAGCAGCCGACGAGGACCTTGCAACTTTCCTCAAGATGACCGGCTGAACCCGCCACGCCGACCCCCACGCCCGAGCGCGCCGCCGTCGAGTTGGCGATCCGCTACGAGCGGGCACAGGGACGCCAGGTCATCTACGTCGGCGATGGCTGGCCCCTGGGGCTCTCCGGCGAGGTCCGGGAGTGGGCCCAGGGCGCCACCCGGGTGCCCGTTGCTTCACGTGCGACTTGGTGGCGCGCGGCCCGGATGGCGGCTTGGCCCGGTTGATCGAGGTGAAGGGTAAGGGTGGGCGCGGCACGTCGGTTTCGATCACCGACCGGCAGCGTGAGGCGATGCTCGACCTTGGGGCGGACTGGTGGTTGTACGTCGTGCTGGGCTGCCGGACGGCCCCAATCCTGGTCGTGGTCCGGGAGCCGAGCAGGCTGCCTTGGCGGTTGAACACTCCTGCTCGGGAGCTGCCGGAAGGTCAGTACAGGGGAGTGAGTGATGAAGGTATATGGCTCACGATGCCTTCGGACGTGCTCGCCGCCGGAGAGCAAGTCGACGTCTCGTTGTAATGCTGCGGGGTGCCCCTAACCCCATAGGGGACGCGGTTAGGTTGCTTTGACCTGCGGATTTCGCGGCCCGCTGCACGCGTGCGGCACATCAGGGCGCCGCGCCGCGATGACCGGAAGCGAGTGGCCGAGCCTCACCAGGCGGTGTAGCGTGGTGACCAGCAGTCGTGGTTCCGAAGTCCCGTTCGCCCGTGATCGCAATCGCGGGCGTTTTTGCTGTTCAACGCCTCTCCGGACCAGGGCGATCACCTCCGGATCCCGCACGGTGTGGGACCCGATACGAGTCCTCTCGAAGGAGACAGGCACATGGCTCAGGGCACTGTGAAGTGGTTCAACGCGGAGAAGGGCTTCGGCTTCATCGAGCAGGATGGCGGCGGCCCGGACGTCTTCGCCCACTACTCGAACATCGCCACCCAGGGCTTCCGCGAGCTCCAGGAAGGCCAGAAGGTCGAGTTCGACATTACGCAGGGTCAGAAGGGCCCGCAGGCGGAGAACATCCGCCCCCTGTAACGCCGAACGCAAAGGAAGCCCCAGCCGGGATGCACCACCGGCTGGGGCTTCTTCGGTCTTAGAGGTCCTGACAGAAGCTGTTGATCATGTGACTTTCGTCTTGGACGGTCGTTGGGTCGGGTGTGGGGAAAAGTCAGTCGCGGCCTTGGACCGTGTCGGATGAACTGTGGTCGCTCATCGAGCCGTTGTTGCCTGAGCCGGCACCGAAGGCGGTGGAGGGGCGGCCGCGGGTGCCGGACCGGCAGGCGTTGTGCGGGATCCTGTTCGTGTTGCACACCGGCATCCAGTGGGAGTACCTGCCCCAGGAACTGGGCTTCGGCTCGGGGATGACGTGCTGGCGGCGCATGGCGGCATGGAACGAAGCCGGCGTGTGGGACGCACTGCACCTGATGCTGCTGAAGAGGCTCCGGGCCGCGAAGAAGCTGGACTGGTCGCGGGCGGTGATCGACTCCTCCCACGTGCGGGCCGCTCGACGGGGCCCAAAAGCGGCCCCAGCCCGGTCGACCGTGCGCGGCCGGGCAGCAAGCACCACGTCCTCACCGACGCCCAGGGAATCCCGCTCGCGGTGTCGCTGACCGGCGGAAACCGCAACGACGTCACCCAACTGCTGCCCCTGCTCGACAAGGTCCCGGCCATCGCGGGTGTCGTCGGCCGTCCCAGACACCGGCCCGACGCGATCCTCGCCGACCGTGGCTACGACCACGACAAGTACCGTCGCCTCCTCTGGCAGCGCGGCATCCGACCCGTGATCGCCGAGCGAGGCCATCCACACGGCTCTGGCCTGGGCATTTTCCGCTGGGTCGTAGAACGCACGATCTCATGGTTCCACGGCTTCCGGCGCTTGCGGATCCGCTGGGAACGACGCGACGACATCCATGAGGCATTTCTCGGTCTCGCCACCTGCCTCATCACTCACCGCCACGTCCAACGGCTTTGTCAGGACCTCTAAGAGGCGCTGGCCGCAGTGAGCCGGGGGAGAGGCAACTACAACGCTCAGACTCGTTGACCGAAGCGCTTGGTCACAGCGCCGTGGCCGTGACGGGGGCTGCGTGCGCGGGTTTGCCGGACATGACCCGACGGATCAAGATGGTGGGCCTGGCGGCCGCCAGGCCCGTCGTCGCTGTACCCGCGCACGCGTCGGCGGGCCGGGGTTGCGGGCGTTAAGGCGTGCACACGTGGATGAGTACACGCGTGCACACGACACGGGTCGGGCGGCCGGGGAAGGACCGAGGAGTCGGGGAGTGGCGCTGCGAGGGCGCCCAGGTAGAGGGGCGCTGCGAGGGCGCCCAGGTACGGGTCGGCCCGGACTTCCGTCCTCGGCCGGAGTTCGTCGACTGGATCAGCTCAAGGGCCTGGTCACCTTCGTCCGCAACCGCGATGAGCGGTGCATGGTGGGCCGGGATGCACCCAACGGCACCCGCATCATCTTTCTGCCCGAGCAAGAGCGACCACCCGCCAGACCGTTCCGGCTGCCCGCCGCATCTGACGGTGACCAGCTCATTTATGCCGCACATCAGCTGCGGCGGCGCCCGAGTGCTGGGCAGTGCTGGGCGCCTGGGCTGCGTGCAGCGGGTGCCGGGGGCGTGACCATCCCGACGTCCTCGCCCCCGCACCCGTCGTGTGGTCGGCCGCTCGCGCCAGCCTCAGTTCAGGTAATCGGCGACGAGCGCGGCGAACTCGTCGGGAGTGGTGAGACGGATGCCGAGGTCTTCGGCTTTGGTGCGCTTGGACCCGGCGTTGTCGCCGGCGACGACCAGGGTGGTTTTCTTGGACACGCTGGAGGAGGAGCGGCCGCCGGCCCGTTCGATGAGTTCGTTCATCTGATTGCGACTGAGCTGTTCCAGCGGCCCGGTCATTGCGCCGGTGACCACGACCGTCATCCCAGCGAGCGAGCCGGCGGCTGGGGTGGTGGTCGCGGCACCGTTGGCGCCCGGATCTGCGGCCGTCGCCGACGGGGGAATGGCGCCAGGCTCGGTCATGTTCACCCCGGCCACAGCGAGTTTGTCGATCAGCGGGGCGAGCTCGGCGAGCTCAGCGACGATGGACGGCGCCTTCTCGGGACCGATGCCTTCGACCTGCTGCAGCGCTTCGGCATCCGCGGCGCGGATGGTGTCCATGGTGGCGAAGTGCCGGGCGATGCGCCGTGACATGGATCGACCCGTCCCGCGGACGCCGAGCGCGCACAGCACCCGCGACAGCGGCTGAGCCTTGGCCGCAGACAGCGCGGCGAGCAGGTTGTCGGTGCTGGTTTCGCCCATCCGCTCCAGTGCAAGGAGCTGATCGCGGGTGAGGGTGAACAGATCGGCGAGATCGGCGACCAGGTCCGCTTCGACGAGCTGCACGACGCGGGTGGCCCCCAGGCCTTCGATGTCGAGCTGGTCGCGGCCTGCCGCGTAGGAGAGGGAAGCCACCAGATGGCAGTTACGGCCCTGCTCGCAGCGCCAGCGTTCCTGACTGGTGTCGATGCCGGAGCCGCACCGCGGGCACACCTCGGGGAACAGGATCGGCTGCTCGGCGCCGGTACGCAGGTGGGCGACCGGGGCTTCGACGCGGGGGATGACGTCGCCGGCGCGGTGGACCATGACGTGGTCACCCAGGCGTAGATCGCGTCGGGTGATGTCGGCCGGGTTGTGCAGCGTCGCGTAGCTGATGGTGGAGCCGTCGATCTCTACCGGTTCCAGGACTCCGCGCGGGGCGATGATGCCCGTGCGGCCCACGTTCCACTCCACATCGAGAAGCCGGGTGATCTTCTCGACGGCGGGCAGCTTGTAGGCGATCGCCCACCGCGGGGCTCGCGAGCCGGATCCCGCGGCCTGCTGATCGGCGGCAAGGTCGGCCTTGACGACGATGCCGTCGATACCGAACGGCAGCTCGGCACGCAGCGCGGCGATCTCCTTGATGCGAGTGAGCACCTCGTCAGTGGTGGCGGCGGTGATGCCGGGCACCAGGGTGGTGGCGGTCGTGTTCACACCCAGCTCGGCGGCCAGGGCCATCAGTTCACTGTGCGCGAGGGCCGTAAGCCGCTCGTCCAGAGCGTCGTCGGTGTCGGGTAGCGGCAGCAGGCCGTAGCCGAAGAAGGTCATCGGCACCGTGTAGGCGCGGTCCTTGGCGCGCAGCGTGCCCGCTGCGGCGTTGCGCGGATTCGCGAACGGCTGTCCGCCGTGTGCGATGCGTGTCTCGTTGGCGTGCTCGAACTGGGCGGTGGTCATCAGCACTTCGCCGCGTACCTCCAGCGAGACCGGCTCGGCCAGCTCGCCTGGTAGGCCCTCGATGGTGCCTATCGCGTGGGAGACGTCCTCACCGGCCGTCCCGTCGCCACGGGTGATCAGCCGGGCCAGCCGGCCCTGGGTATAGCGGGCGGCGACGGCCAGCCCGTCGAGTTTCGGCTCGACGCTGAAGCGTTCCGCCTCATGGCCGATCCGTCGGGCCAGTGAGGCCGCCCAGGCGGCGAACTGCTCCGGCGAGAACACGTTGTCCAGGCTCAGCATCGCCACTGTGTGCGGCACGTCGCCCTCGGCCGCTCCGCCGGCAACCTTCCCGGTCGGAGAGTCGGGCAGCACCTGGTCGGGATGATCGGTCTCCCATGCGGCGATGCCCCGCACGAGCCGGTCGTAGGCGTCGTCGTCCAGGGCCGAGGTGCCGCCCGCGTAGTAGGCGGCCGCGGCCTTTACCGCGTCCTCGACCGCCTGCGCGTAGGCAGCGGCATCCATGATCTGCGCGATGGGTGTCGTCATGCCCGCCATCCTGCCTGCCACCACTGACAACGCCCCCGCAAGAGCGCCGGCATCACCACCGCGGAGGTGATGCCGGCCATGGAACTGGCTGTCGGGCAGCCGGCAGCCCGCGCCCGGCGTCTGGAAGTCGTCACCATCACCGATGCCGAGTGCCGCGCCCGGATCCACCATGCGGCCCACCTGGCAGAGACCGCCACGTCGCCTGACGACGTCGCCGAATGCGTACGTGTCCAGCTCGTCAGCCCTCTGTATCTGCGGGGCTGCCACTTCCGCATGGCCACCAGCTACTTGGTGAAGTGACCACCGGAGCACAGCCCGCGGTTTCCGGTACGAGTTCACCGAGCGGGGAAGGTGAGCCGTAGAACGATCTCGCCGTCGTCGATCTCTCCGGTGGGTTCGAAACCGAACCTCTGGTAGAAGGGCCACGGTTCGCCGTCGCCGGGCTCGTAGCTGGTCAGCAGCTCGGTGGCGCCGTCTGCGCGAACGAGGGCGGCGATCTGCGTGAGTGCCTCTCGGCCGATTCCTCGCTTCTGGTATCGCTTGTCGACGAGGAGGCGCCAGATGAAGTGCCGCCCTTTGTAAGGACCAGCCGGCGGCTTCCAGGACAGCATCACGAAGCCGACCGGCTCGTCCCCGCGGTAGACGGCGCGGTACCAGGGATTGGTCTCCGGCTTCTTCGCCGCTTCCTTGAGCGACTTGGACACGGAGGCCACGAACTGCTTCTGGTCACGTCGGACGCGGAGGGCACGAACGGCATCCTGGTTGTCGTCGGTGATCTCCCGTAGGTGCACGCTTGGAGATCTCATGCAACGCCCCTTCCTGCATCCGGCAGCTGCGCCGTCCGGGCCGAGGTGAAGAGCCGCCGCCGTGCGGCAGTCGGTTGTGTGTACGCGTCGTCAAGGGCAGAAGGTCGGACGTTCTCGCAGCGTATGCGGCATAGCGGATGCGAGCCGGGAGCGGCACGCCGGGCCGTGTCCGCGCCCGAGGCAACCCCGTTGACCTGGGCTGACGTAGACGCACCATGATCCGGCGACGGGTAGTACACACGGCGCCCCATCGTCGGCCTCGATGTCCTCACCGGTGTCCTGACGGCATGCGGCCGCTGCGGGACCGGGCAGCCGGGCAGTTGGAGGCGACCGGACAGAGGATTTGTCGCAGGCCGGGAGACAGATCGCTGCGCGGACCAGCGGGCGGTGCGGACGGCCGAGTAGGCATACGCGGCAGTCGGCGTTCGGGCGGCTGGACAAGACTGTGGTGGGACCTTTGGCCGGGCTCCTGTGAGGTCGCAGGTGCCCGACCGGCCGCGTGCAAAGCGCCGCCCAGCCGGCCGGCGATTCCCGGAGAGGACGGCTCGAAGCGTCAATCGTTCGGCGGGTCAGGCCTGCCGAACGGCGCCGTGATCAATCCTCACAGTCGATCGCCGGGCCGTCCGCGGCGCGACCTTGCAACTGCCCTCGGCTGCCGCGTCAACCGTGACCCTGCTCGATGTCCAGATGGATCGGACCCCGGAGAACGGGGCTGGGCCGGTACGGCGGCGGGTCGGCGACCAGCCTGGGGCGGTCGAGCCGGCGTACCAGCTCGGTCAGCGCGATCTGGGTTTCCCGCCGGGCCAGCGGGCCGCCGAAGCACGAATGGATGCCGCTGCCGAACCCCAGGTGCTGGTTGTCACGCCGATCCGGGTCGAAGCGGTCGGGATCGTGGAAGCGCTCCGGATCGCGGCTGCCTGAGGCCAACATGAGCATGATCTGCGAACCCTTGGGGATGACGGTGTCGCCGACGGTGATATCGCTGTACGCCGCTCGCCAGGGAATGATGTGCACGGGGGGCTCGTAGCGCAGCAGTTCCTCGACCAGCGGCACGACGAGTTCCGGTTCGCGGCGCAGCCGCTGCAGCACTTGCGGGTGGCGCAGCAGCGTCAGCATGCCGTTGGTGATGAGGTTGACGGTGGTCTCATGGCCGGCGATGAGCAGCAGTTTGGCGGTGGCGACGATTTCGGCGTCGGCCATCCGACCGTCGGGCCCGTCGTCGTTGGCCAGCCGGCCCAACAGATCGTCGCTCGGCCGGCCGTGTCGCTGTTCCACCAGGCCGCCAAGGCACTGACGCAAGTCCTTGCGGGCCTGTACGCCCTTGTCCAATTTCTCCTTCGGGTCCGTCTCGGGGTCGTAGTCGACCGAGTTCATGATGTCGTTCACCCAGAGGTGGAACCTCGGCTCGTCCTTGCGTGGCACGCCGAGCAAGTGACAGATCACGGTTACGGGGAGAGGGAAGGCGAAATCGTCGACGACGTCGATCCGGTCCCTGCCCGCCAAATCGTCGATCAGGCTGCCGACGGTGGCGGTCAGGAAGCCTTCGAACCCGGTCACCAGCCCAGGGGTGTGCGGGGGGCCGAATTGACGCATCGCCGTACGCCGCACGCGATCGTGCTCGGGCGGGTCCATGTGGATGAACGACGACGCGGCCCCTCCCTCGGCTGAGGGCGGACGCGACAGATTGCGCACGTCGGAGCTCAGATGCGGGTCATTCAGTATGTCCCTGATCTCGCGATAGGTACTGATGACGTAGCTGCCGTCCTCCTGCCGAGCCACCGGCGTCTCACGCAACTCGGCATACAGCGGGTACGGGTCGGCCCGGGCGGAGTGGTCGAAGATCCGTTGCAGCGTGCCGGGCGTCTTGGGCGTGGTCGTCTGGCCTTCCTTCTGCCGATGCTGGTGCATGACCGGTACGCGGCGCTCACCCGGGTCATGGCCTGTGACGACCACGGTGGCGCCTTGAGCGAGCAGGGCGGGGCCGGGGAAGTCGACGGGCATCGGTTTCATGTCGGCCGGCTGGTCGGGCGTGGGGGACGGGGGCGGAAAAGGTGCGGTCGTCTCGATCAAACGTTGGTAGTGGTGCAGCCACCTGGCGCTGTTGAAGCTCACGGCAGCCGTGACGTGGCCCCGATAGCCATATGCGGTGACGAAACGGCGGGCGTCCAGCGATCCCTGGGTGACGACGACCTCGTCGGCGAAGGTCGGTACGCCGACGGACTTGATGTTGACGCCGAACTGGATCGACCAGAACAGCGGGATGGACAGATGGGGCCGGCGGTCCGCCTGGCCGCTGACCATGTTGTGTGCCGCGACCTCGGCCTGTTCCACGGCGTTGGCCCAGTGCTCCATTGAGATGAGCCGGTATTCGTAGACGGGGTTCGGGCAACGTGCCACGTCCCCCGCGGCGAAGACGTCCTCGGTGACGCGGCCATTGGTGTCGAGGGCGCGGCAGCCCGTGTCGCAGGTGATTCCCCACACGCCCGCCGCCAGTCCCGACTCCCGCAGCCACTCGGTGTTGCGGATGCTCCCGAGTGCCACCACCGCCACATCGGCGTCGACCGTACTGCCGTCGTCGAAGTGAGCACGGCGAAACCGTCCCTGCGCGTCGCCCTCAAGCCGGGCGACCTTGACGCCGCAACGCAGGTCGACGCCGTGAGCGCGCTGCAGGTCCGCCGCAACCTCGCCGATCACGCTACCCAGCGCCCCGACCAGCGGGGCCGCCCCGAGCTCGGCGACGGTCACCGGGATGTCCCGCTCTCGGCAGACGGAGGCGATCTCGGAGCCGGTGAATCCCGCACCGATGACCAGAACGCGGGAAGGGCCGGCGGCGAGGGCCCGCTGCAGGCTCTCGGCATGCTCGCGCGTACGTACGACGAACACTCCG
Source organism: Streptomyces sp. NPDC004561 (assembly GCF_053602155.1). Lineage (NCBI taxonomy): Bacteria > Bacillati > Actinomycetota > Actinomycetes > Kitasatosporales > Streptomycetaceae > Streptomyces > Streptomyces sp. NPDC004561. Next base: position 2,642 of record NZ_JBSGDB010000258.1, on the reverse strand, counting down.
TCCAAAGCCGCCTCGGACTCGACGAACCAGGGCCGGGCCCGTACCCCGGTGGAGATCAGCACCCGGTCGAAGGGAACCTCGCGTCCGTCGGCGAGTCGCACGTGGTTCGTCGCGAGGTCCAGCCCGCTGGCGGGCACGCCCAGCAGCCACTCCGCATCGGTGCTACGACCGCGGGGCAAAGCGGTGCCCCCTGCAGGCACCCACCCGGTCAGCACTTGCTTGGACAGCGGAGGCCGGTCGTATGGCTCGCCCAGCTCGTCGCCGATCATGGTCAGCGATCCTGTGAAGCCTTCGTCCCGCAGCGCCTCCGCGGCCCGCAGTCCGGCCAGTGACGCTCCTACGACCACGATGCGGCCATCGCGCTTGAACGCTCGCAGGTTGTCGGCACTGGTCATGACGGCGACGCCTCCGCCGGTGCGTGCCGCGCCTCCAGCCGGTCGACCAGAATCGCCTGGATCGGGTAGGCCGCCGCGGCGCGGAGCACGTCGTCGCGCTGGGCGTCGTCGGGGTTCGGGTCGTACATGAGCGCTTCCTAGCCGTGCATCCGGAACGCTTCCGGAGCCGGGAACGTGCGTTGGGCACACCTCTCACATCAGGAACGGTCAACGACAACTTTCACCCCGACCTCCACAGGGAGTGGGAGCTGCACACCCTCAAGCCGGCGCCACTCCGGCGCTCGACAAGGGGGGATTCGGCCGCTGCCCACCCCTGCGAAACGCGCGGGGGTGCACCGCACTCGTCGGGCCTCTATGGAAAGAATTGATCACCGCGGCTCAGGCGGCCGGCGCCTGACCAGAGACCTAACCCTGGTTGCGGCCGCAACTTGGCTACGTAAGCGGCGCTCTTTTGGATTGCCGTTTCGACGGAAACCGGGTGGCACGGTGCGCCGGAATGCCGTCAGAGGATCAGCGTGACAGCGGCACCGATACCGGCGAGCCCGATGGCCCGGGAGACGAACGCCTGACATCCAACGTTGGCATCAACGACGCTGGACAGCGGCGTACCTGGGGAGAGAACCGGCGTGCCCGGCACGGCAGCGAGACGCCGAGTCTGCAGAGGTCGGATCGACGTCCCAAATCGGGTGTCACAGGTTCGATCCGGACGGACACCTTTGATGCTCAGGCTTCAACTCAAGGGGCTGGGCGATGCGCCGGAGATACGGGCTGCGTCAGGACGGAGGCCGGCGCGGGCCCGACCGGGCGCAGCGTACACAGGTGGTTGCTGCCGGACGGATCTCCAGGCGTTCGGGAGGAATCGTTCCGCCGCAGCCTTCGCACTCTCCGTAGTGCCCTCGTTCGAGTCGTTCCAGTGCTCGGTCCAGTTCTTCCAGGTGCTCGCGTGCCCGCGCCATCAGGGAGGCCACGTGGGCCCGCTCGAAGGCGGTGCTGCCCCCCTCGGGGTCGTGCTCGTCATCAACTGCGACCAAGGCGTTCGCCGCGACGATCCCGTCGAATTCGCGGCTCAGCGCGGCCGCCCGCGCGAGGGTTTCGGCACGATCGGCCGCAAGGCGTGCGTGGGCCGCCGCGACGTTGGACGGGCCACGCGCGTCATGGCCGTACGGGGATGGATCGCCCATGCGTGCGACAACGCCGATTCCCGGTCCGTGATTCCCCCAGTCACCCACGCCCCGCCGCCTGGGCCGAGCGCGCAACGCGGCCGGTCACCGCAAGGGGGATGCGCCGGGAGGGTGGCTGACGTCGGCCGGGAGGGTCCGTCACAGCCGCATCGACCTGACACAAGGACGAATCCAGGACGGCCGACGGACCCGTGTCCATAACGTCACCGTGGGGCACTCAGCCGTTCCCGCGCAACGAGAGGGACAGCAACGAAACGTTCGGTCAAGGCATGAGTGGTGGACAGGACGATGGCCATCGCCGCTGTCACCACGACCGGAGTGCCCCAGGCCCATGGCTGACCGATGGGTCGGTGGGACCGCAAACACCTTGGCTGGCCGGCACTGAGCTGCGACGATGCCTCTGTATGCCCAGGCGGAGGATCTTTGTTCGTTTTCGTGTGCGCGGGGTGTGGCGCTGATCTGACCGTCCCGCTGTCCGAGGTTGCCCTGCCGGCTCATGCCCATCAGAAGTACGGGAGTGGGATTCAGCTCCCGGTGCTCATGGAGCCGGGCACGTTCGCGGTGGATCCGGAGCCCTGGGGGCCGCCGCGTCGGAGGTGGGAGAGGATCGATCCGGACGAGGCGGCGGCCCGCGGCATCTACGCGCCGGTCCACGCCCTGTCCGACGGCATGCCGGGCGCGATCGTCATCGCACCCGGAGATGCCCGCGGCACCCGGCTGATCCCGGAGAAGTGCGGGAGTGCCTGCTGCGGCCTCGACGGGGCCGACGGCCCCAACATGGTCTGCGAGGCGTGCGGCCTGCCCGTGGCGAGCAGGATCGACGACTGCTCGCTCTGGCAAGCGGTGTGGCTCGCCCCAGACGCCGTGCGCCGCCTCCTCGTCGGCGCCGCCGACGCCGCCCCGCTCTCGTGGGAGGAGTTGATGGCGGAGGGGAAAGGCACGCCCCCGTTCGAGCCGGTCGCAACGCGTGGGGGGCGGACTGGTTCTCGTACGGGCTCATCAGCGAGTACGGCGTCTTCTTCACCTTGGCCGCGAGCGCGTCCACGTCCGCCTTGCTCGCCTTGGC
>NZ_JBSGDB010000257.1:0-12427 GCF_053602155.1 Streptomyces sp. NPDC004561 | reverse complement strand
TCGTCGAGGAGTGCGCCACCGGGATCCTGGCCGCCGAGCCGGACGTGGTCGGCTTCACCACCACCTTCATGCAGAACGTCACCTCCCTCGCGCTGGCCCGCGAACTCAAGGGAAGACGCCCGGAGTTGACGGTCGTGTTCGGCGGCAGCAACTGCGACGGGCCGATGGGGCACGCCCTGCACCGCAACCACCCCTTCGTCGACCACGTGGTCCGCGGCGAGGCCGAGTACGCCTTCCCGGCCCTGCTCGGCCACCTGGACGCGGGCACCGCGCCCGCGGACGTGCCCGGCCTGTGCTGGCGGGACGGCGCGGTGTCCCGCGCCAACCCCGAGAGCCGGCGCACCGTGGCGCCCGCCGACATCCCCTCGCCCGACTACGACCGGTGGCAGGCCGCCCTGGACGCCTCCCCGGTGCACGAGTACGTCCACCCGAAGCTGGTCGTGGAGGGCGCCCGGGGCTGCTGGTGGGGCGAGAAGCACCACTGCACCTTCTGCGGTCTCAACGGCTCCGCCATGGCCTTCCGCGCCAAGCCGGGGGAGCGGCTGTGGGCCGAGATCGACCGGCTGGTGCGCCGGCACCGCATCCTCGACCTGGTCACCGTCGACAACATCATCGACATGGCCTACTTCCGCGACTTCCTGCCCCGCGTCGCCGCGAGCGGCTGGGACCTGCGGCTGCACTACGAGGTCAAGTCCAACCTCACCCCCGCACAGCTCGGGCTCCTCGGCGAGTCCGGCACGGTGCACATCCAGCCCGGCATCGAGAGCCTGGGCAGCCGTGTCCTGGACCTCATGGACAAGGGCGTGACCGGCGCCCGCAACGTCCGCACCCTGCGCGAGTGCGAGAACCACGCCCTGACCTGCTCCTGGAACCTGCTCTACGGCTTCCCCGGCGAGAGCCCCGACGACTACCTCCCCGTCATCGAGCAGCTTCCCGCCCTGGTCCACCTCCAGCCCCCGAGCGGCGCCCACCGCATCCAGCTGGAGCGCTTCAGCCCGCACTTCACCGACCCCGGGCTGGGCTTCGGCAAGCGCCGCCCGGCCGAGATGTACCAGCACGTCTACGACCTGCCCGAGTCCGAACTCGCCGACCTCGTCTACCTGTTCGACACCGACGACGCGGGCATCGGCGGGCCGGTCGAGCGGCGCCTCAAGGAGGCCGTGGCCGCCTGGCGGGCCGGGCACGAGCGGTCCCGGCTGCTGTTCGAGGAGGACGGCGAGGACCTGCTGGTGCACGACCGGCGGCAGGGCCGTACCCCGGCGTCACACCGTTTCACCGGCTGGCGGGCGCGGGCCCTGCGGCACCTGGAGGACGGCCGCACGGTGCCCGCCCTGCACCGGCTGCTGACCGCCGACGGGCACGACGTCACGGCCGCCACCGTGGAGCGGTGGATCGGGGACGCGTTCGCGCTGGGCCTGCTGTTCCGCGACGGCCCCACCTGTGTCGCCCTCCCCACCTGGGGCGAGCCCGTCCGCCTGCCCGAGGGCGCCGGATGAGCGGGCTGCCCGGAGGGGTGGCGCACCGGGTCGCCGGGCGCCGGGTCGAGGTGACCGAGCCGCTGGACCTGGCCGGTGCGGGCCGGGAGACGGCGCAGGCGGTGTGCTTCCTGCGCGAGTGCGAGAGCCTCGGCCTGCGGGTGGGCTGGCGGGCGGCGGGCCGGCCGCCGTACGACACCGGCGTGCTGCGCCACCTGCCCCCGCCCGCCGAACTGCCCGGCGACCAGGCGGATCTGGCCGCCTGGCGGACCGGATACTCCTACGGGCTGCTGCACCACCGGCGCGGCCCCGGCTTCGTGACCGTCCTGGACCGCAGGCAGCCCGGTACGGCGGCCCGGCTCACCCTCGACCACCCCGATCTCCTCGCCGTGTTCCTCCGTCTCCTGGAGCCCACCCCGCTGGACGCCCTCGACGCGGTCCAGCGGGCGGCCGCGGATCTGCTGGCCGCCGAGCGGCTGGTGCTGGTCACCGGGGGCTGGGCGGTGGCCCTGCCCCCGCGCATCCGGCGCTGGCCGGTCCCCTGCACCGCGATCTGAGCGCCTACCCGACCAGCCGCAGCCGCTGCCCGCACACCCCGACCCGGACCGTCTGACCCCAGGTGAGCTGGAGCGCGTCGGTCTCGATGCCGTCGCCGAAGGCGATGAGCCGGTCGGACTCCACGGTGAGGGTGAGCGCCGCCGCGGCGCCGAGTTCGCCCGCCACCAGGTCCGTACCGGTGGCCGGTGACGGCCAGGCCTCGCGGACGAACCACACCAGCCGGTCCTCGGTGGGGGAGGGCAGCGCGAGCCGGCCGCCCCGCTCCTGCCACACCGAGCGGAGCCAGCCGGTCGCTCCGGTGCCGGTGCCCACCAGCACCCCCGAGGAGGCCTGGGCCTCGACGACACCCCTGTCGCCGTCGAGGCCCAGGCGGTAGCGGGCGGTCTGGTGGCCCGGCGTGCCCAGGTAGATCTCGTTGAGTGCCACCAGCCGCTGTGTGTCGTCGGCCACCGCCTCCACCATGGTCAGCTCGTCGCACCCGCCGGCCGGTGCCGCGAGCAGCTTCGCCGCGTCCCGCGGGCGGTGCCTCACCAGCACCCCGGGGTTGCGCCCGGGATCGGTGTCGATGCCGATCACCGGCTGGCCCGTGAGGTACTTGGCGACGTTCGCGACCAGTCCGTCCTGCCCGGTCACGACGACCATGTCCTCGGGAGCGAACAGGAAGCGGTCCAGGTCGCCCCGCTCGACCCGGGCCCGGCGCCAGGTGAGCGGGACGGCCGCGGTCACCTCGGCCAGCGCCCGGTGGGCCCGGCGGTGGCGTGCGGCGACCTCCTCGATGTCCCGGCCCCGGGAGGCGAGGAAGAACGCGCCCTGCCCGGGGGTGCCGTGCCGGGCCACCAGTTCCTCGTACTCGGTGGTGCGATGGACGAGGACGGCCCGGGGGGCGAGGCTCACGCCCCGGCCTCCGCGGCGCCGCCGAGCCGCGCCAGCAGTCCGGTCAGCACGTCCGGCGAGATGGTCACGCTGTCGATGTTCGGCAGGTTCTCGGCCACCCGCATCCCGGTGAGGGCGTGCAGCGTCGCCACGTCGGCCTCCGCGTGCACCCGCAGCCACGCCGCTCGCGCCTCGGCCCGGGCCGCACCCACCTCGCGGGCCTTCTCGGCCTCCGCGCGGGCGAGCCGTACCGCCTTGGCCGCCTCGGCCTCGGCCAGCCGCTCGGTGCGGGTCGCCTCCGCCTCGGCCAGCCGTACCGTGCGGCCCGCCTCGGCGTCGGCGCGCACCGCGTCCGCGGCCGCCTGCTCCTCGGCCTCGCGGCGGGCGTTGGTGCCGCGCTGCTCGACCAGCCGCTCCTCGCGGCGGGCCAGTTCGATGCGGCTGGCCAGCTCGTTCTCGGCGATCGTCCGCTCCCGCTCGACGGCCACCGCCCGGCGCTCGTAGGTCGCCCGGTCGGCCTCCTGCTGGATCTGCTCGCGGGCCGGGGTGCGCAGGGCCCGCTCCACCTCGGGCTCCGGACGCACGGCCACCACGCGGACGGCGACCACCTCGATGCCGGTGGCCGGGAGCCGGGGCTCGGCGGCCAGCCCGGCCGCGAGCCGCTCGCGCACCGCGGCGACCCCGTCGGTCAGCGCGGCCGCGAGCGGCGTACGGGCCAGGACGTCCAGGGCGTGCTCCTGGGCCGTCTCGGTGAGCAGCGTGGCCAGCTGCTCCAGCGGCGTACCGCGCCAGGCGCCGGTGTCCGGGTCGATCGAGAAGTCGAGGCGGGCGGCGGCGAGCGCCGGGTCGCCGATGCGGTAGGTGACCGTCGCCTGCACCGTCACGTCCTGGAAGTCGGCCGTGCGGGCGTGGAAGGTCATCGCCAGTTCCCGGTCGTCCACCGGGACCTCGGAGAGCGCGGCGGTCAGCGAGCGGAACCAGAAGCTGAGTCCGGGGCCGTCGTGCACCAGCCGGCCGGAGCGGTGGTGCCGGACGTGCGCGGTCGGCGCGCCACGCAGATGGCGCAGGCCCAGGCGCCGGGTGATGTCGGCCATGAGGCCCCCCTCGTTGTTTTCGTCAGTAGGACGATAATCGGAAGGGCCGGTTGTCGTCAAGGGGACGAAAACCGGTCCGAGGGAAACGAGAAGACGCGGAAATGGTCGAGGGGAGGGTGAATCCGGGCCGCGGTGGTCAGGATGGTGACATGGGATTCCATGTCGACTCCGAGGCCGGGCGCCTGCGCCGCGTCATCCTGCACCGGCCCGATCTCGAGCTCAAAAGGCTCACCCCCAGCAACAAGGACGCGCTCCTCTTCGACGACGTGCTGTGGGTGCGCCGGGCGCGCGCCGAGCACGACGGGTTCGCCGACGTGCTGCGCGACCGCGGAGTCGCCGTACACCTCTTCGGTGACCTGCTCACCGACACCCTGGGGATCCCGGAGGCCCGCACCCTCGTCCTGGACCACGTCTTCGACGAGAAGGAGTACGGCCCCCTGGCCACCGATCACCTGCGCGCCGCGTTCGAGACCCTGCCCGCGCGTGAGCTGGCCGAGGCCCTGGTGGGCGGCATGACCAAGCGGGAGTTCCTGGAGGCGCACCCGGAGCCGACCTCCGTCCGGTTCCATGTGATGGACCTCGACGACTTCCTGCTCGATCCGCTGCCCAACCACCTCTTCACCCGTGACACCTCCGCCTGGATCTACGACGGGGTCGCCATCAACGCCATGCGCCTGCCCGCCCGGCAGCGCGAGACCGTGCACTTCGAGGCGATCTACCGGCACCACCCGCTGTTCCGTGACGAAACGTTCCGCGTCTGGTCCCGGGGGCAGGCCGACCACCCCTCCACCATCGAGGGCGGCGACGTGCTGGTGATCGGCGGCGGCGCGGTCCTGATCGGCATGAGCGAGCGCACCACCCCGCAGGCCGTGGAGATGCTCGCGCACAAGCTGTTCGCGGCCGGCTCCGCGCGCACGATCGTCGCGCTCGACATGCCCAAGCGGCGCGCCTTCATGCATCTCGACACCGTGATGACCATGGTCGACGGCGACACCTTCACCCAGTACGCCGGACTCGGCATGCTGCGCTCGTACACCATCGAGCCGGGCGCCGGCGAACGCGAGCTGAAGGTCACCGACCATCCGCCGGAGCACATGCACCGGGCGATCGCCGCGGCCCTCGGGCTCGGCGAGATCCGGGTGCTGACCGCCACCCAGGACGTGCACGCGGCCGAGCGCGAGCAGTGGGACGACGGCTGCAACGTGCTCGCCGTCGAGCCCGGAGTCGTCGTCGCCTACGAGCGGAACTCGACCACCAACACCCATCTGCGCAAGCAGGGCATCGAGGTGATCGAGATTCCGGGCAGCGAGCTGGGGCGGGGCAGGGGCGGGCCCCGGTGCATGAGCTGCCCGGTCGAACGGGACGCGGTGTGAGTGAGCGCACGAGTGGGGGCGGCGGGCCGTATAGAAATGCTGAAGTTCGTATAGAATTCCAGAGTCCCTTCACCCGTATCCCTGGAGCGCCCCCATGGCGACTGTCCCGACCGCCCTCGCCGGCCGCCACTTCCTCAAGGAGCTGGACTTCACCGAGGGGGAGTTCCGTGGCCTGGTCGAGCTGGCCGCCGAGCTGAAGGCCGCCAAGAAGGCCGGGGCCGAGACCCAGTACCTGCGGGGCCGGAACATCGCGCTGATCTTCGAGAAGACCTCGACGCGCACCCGCTGCGCGTTCGAGGTCGCCGCCGCCGACCAGGGCGCCCACACCACCTACCTCGACCCGTCGGGCTCGCAGATCGGCCACAAGGAGTCCGTGCGGGACACCGCCCGTGTCCTCGGCCGGATGTTCGACGCCATCGAGTACCGGGGCGACAGTCAGGCCAAGGTCGAGGAGCTGGCCGCCCAGGCCGGCGTGCCCGTCTACAACGGTCTCACCGACGACTGGCACCCCACCCAGATGCTCGCCGACGTGCTCACCATGACCGAGCACAGCGGCCGGCCGCCGCGGGAGATCGCCTTCGCCTACCTCGGCGACGCCCGCTTCAACATGGGCAACTCCTACCTGGTGACCGGAGCCCTGCTCGGCATGGACGTACGGATCGTCGCCCCCGAGCAGTACTGGCCGGACGAGGAGGTGGTGGCCCGGGCCCGCAAGCTGGCGGAAGGCAGCGGCGCCGTCATCACCCTGACCGAGGACGTCGCCGAGGGCGTCCGGGGCGCCGGCTTCGTCGCCACCGACGTCTGGGTCTCCATGGGTGAGCCCAAGGAGGTCTGGGCCGAGCGGATCAAGGCCCTGGCGCCGTACGCCGTGACCATGGACGTCCTGCGCGCCACCGGCGACCCGGACGTGAAGTTCCTGCACTGCCTGCCGGCCTTCCACGACCTGGGCACCAAGGTGGGGCAGGAGATCTTCGAGGCCCACGGCCTGACCTCGCTGGAGGTGACGGACGAGGTGTTCGAGTCCGAGCACTCGGTCGTCTTCGACGAGGCCGAGAACCGCCTGCACACCATCAAGGCCGTGCTGGTCGCCACACTCGCCGGGCAACCGTAGTCCACGCGCCCGACCAGGCATTACCCTGGCTGGCGGCCCTGGAGCCACCCCTTCCGGCGCCGCCGCCGCGACAGTCATCCCCCGTCGCCCGCACCACCGAGAAACGAGCACCACCCGCAATGCCCGCTCCCCGCATCAAGTCCCCCCACCTGCTGGTCGCCGAATCCGGCGCCGACCGCGAGGGACACGGTCTGAAGCGCACGATGGGCCTCTTCCAGCTCATCTGCTTCGGCGTCGGCGCCATCGTCGGCACCGGCATCTTCGTCGGCCTCTCCGACTCCGTCGCCCAGGCCGGTCCCGCCGTCGTCGTCTCCTTCGTCCTCGCCGCGATCACCTGCGTCTTCACCGCCTTCTCCTTCGCGGAGCTGGGCGGCGCGATCCCGGTCTCCGGCTCTTCGTACTCCTTCGCCTACGCCGGCCTCGGCGAGTCCACCGCCTTCCTGGTCGGCTGGTGCCTGCTGCTGGAGTACGGCATCTCCATCTCGGCCGTCGCCGTCGGCTGGAGCCAGTACGTCAACGAGCTGCTGCACAGCCTCACCGGCTGGCAGCTGCCGGCCGCGCTGTCGGCGGGGCCGGGCGACGGCGGACTCGTCAACCTCCCCGCCGTGATCGTCATCGCGATGGCCTCCGTGCTGCTCGTGCGCGGCGTGCGGGAGAGCGCCCGGGCCACGGCCGCCATGGCCGCGGTCAAGCTCGTCATCCTGCTGGCCTTCTGCGCCATCGGCTACAGCGCCTTCAAGCACGGCAACCTCACCCCGTTCTCCCCGGCAGGCCTCGGCGGCATCGGCGCGGGCACCACCGCCGCGTTCTTCTCGTACATCGGCTTCGACGCGATCACCACCGCCGGCGAGGAGGCCAAGAACCCCCGCCGGGACATCCCGGTCGCGATCATGGTCTGCATGGGCATCGTGACGCTGCTGTACTGCGCGGTCGCGGTCGCCGCGATCGGCGCCATCGGCGGCAAGCAGGTCGCCGGCCGGCCCGCCGCCCTCTCCTACGTCGTCAACGAGGTCACCGGCTCGGCCATCGGCGGCGGCGTGATCGCCTTCGGCGCGGTGGTCGCCATCGCCTCCGTCGTCCTCGCGGTGATGTACGGCCAGACCCGCATCCTGATGTCGATGTCCCGGGACGGCCTGATCCCGCGGGTCTTCGAGAAGGTCTCCCCGAAGACCTCCACACCGGTGGCCGGAACCCTGATCGTCGCGCTCGTCTTCGCGCTCCCGGCGGCCTTCGCCTCCCTGGACGCCGTGATGAACCTGTGCACCATCGGCACGCTCGCGATCATGGCCGTCGTCAACATCGTGGTGCTGGCCCTGCGCCGCCGCGAACCGGGCCTGAACCGCAGCTTCCGGGTGCCGCTGTACCCCGTGGGCCCGCTGCTCGGCATCGCCTTCTGCCTGTACCTGATGTACGAGACGGGCTGGCGGACCTGGATCCAGTTCGCGGTGTTCCTCGCGGTCGGCCTGGTCGTCTACGTCGCCTACGGGCGCCGGCACTCCACGCTGGCCCGCGCGGCGGCCCCCGAGGTCACGCCGGCCGCCGCTGAGCGGGAACCACAGGCAGTCTGAACCACACCGCCTTGCCCGACGGGGTGGGGCGGTGCCCGCACGAGGAGCTGAGGGCGCGGATCAGCAGCAGCCCGCGCCCGCCCTCCTGCCAGCAGTCGGGCTCCTCGATCACCGGCCGGGTCAGATGGCCGGGCGGCGCCGGGTCCGGGTCGTGCACCTCGACCTGGCAGCCGGTCGGCAGCAGCTCCACCACCAGCTCTATCGGGCCGCGCCCCGCGGTGTGCTCCACCGCGTTGGCGACCAGCTCGGCCGTGAGCAGCTCCGCCGTGTCGGGGTCGGCCGGGTGCTCCACCTCGGCCAGAGCCGTGCGCACCAGCGCGCGCGCCACGGGCACCGCCGCGGTGGTGTGCGGCAGCGCGATGCGCCAGGAGGCCGATTCGGCGGGGCGTTCGTGCAAGGCGAGTCCGTTCATGGAGCAGGCTGTCCTGCTTTCGACTGTAGGAATGGTACGGGCCCGGCCACGGCGGCCTTCGGCGGGCTTCGACCGGAACCATCGGCCCCGGTACCGGGCGGCTTACCCAGCCGAACGGCCCCCCTCGCGCGCCGGAGCCCACTGTTACGTCGCTGTCGCCGACCGGTGACACACGCGACCGGAACCGGCCGAACGGCCCCCTCGTGTCGCGTGCCCGTGACGACAGTCACAAACAGGTGATAACTTCATGGGGTAGCGCAACGTACGGCACCGCCGCCCTAGGAGGCCGCACGTCATGAGTCCCTTCACCGGCTCCGCCGCCCGCACCGCCGACTGGGAGCACCTGCGGGTCGACCTCGCCGACGGCGTCGCCACGGTCACCCTGGCCCGCCCCGAGAAACTCAACGCCCTCACCTTCGGCGCCTACGCCGACCTGCGCGACCTGCTGGCCCAGCTGTCCCGGGAGCGCTCGGTGCGCGCCCTGGTGCTGGCCGGACAGGGGCGCGGCTTCTGCTCCGGCGGTGACGTCGACGAGATCATCGGCGTCACCCTCTCCCTGGACACCGCGCAGCTGCTCGACTTCAACCGGATGACCGGCCAGGTCGTACGGGCGGTCCGCGAGTGCCCCTTCCCGGTGATCGCCGCCGTGCACGGGGTCGCGGCGGGCGCCGGAGCCGTGCTCGCCCTCGCGGCCGACTTCCGGATCGCCGACCCGAGCGCCCGCTTCGCCTTCCTCTTCACCCGGGTCGGCCTGTCCGGCGGCGACATGGGCGCGGCCTATCTGCTGCCCCGGGTCGTCGGCCTCGGCCACGCCACCCGGCTGCTGATGCTGGGCGAGCCGGTCCGGGCCCCCGAGGCCGAGCGGATCGGACTGATCAGCCAGCTGACGGAGGAGGGCGGCGCCGACGAGGCCGCCCAGGCGCTGGCGCGCCGCCTGGCCGACGGTCCCGCGCTGGCGTACGCCCAGACGAAGGCCCTGCTGACGGCCGAGCTGGACATGCCCCTGGCGGCTTCGGTCGAGCTGGACGCCTCGACCCAGGCCCTGCTGATGAACGGCGAGGACTACGCCGAGTTCCACGCGGCCTTCACGGAGAAGCGCCCGCCCAAGTGGCAGGGCAGGTGACGTCGATGCCGACCTCCGACGTGCCGGCCGAAGCGGCGCGGGGAACCGCGCGATCAGCCACGACGGACCCGCACCGCCCCCTGCGCGTCGCGGTCGTCGGCGGCGGCCCCGGCGGCCTCTACGCCGCCGCCCTGCTCAAACGCCTCGACCCCGCCAGGGAGGTCACCGTCTGGGAGCGCAACGCCCCCGACGAGACCTTCGGCTTCGGTGTCGTCCTCTCCGACGAGACCCTGGGCGGCATCGAGCACGCCGACCCCGTCGTCTACGAGGCCCTGCAGCGGGACTTCGTCCGCTGGGACGACATCGACATCGTGCACCGCGGCACCCGGCACACCTCCTCGGGCCACGGCTTCGCCGCGCTCGGCAGGCGCCGCCTCCTGGAGATTCTGCACGACCGCTGCCACGCCCTCGGCGTGGACATCCGCTTCCGGACCGAGGCCCCGCCCAGGGACACGCTGTCCGAGCAGTACGACCTCGTGGTCGCCGCCGACGGTGTGCACAGCGCCACCCGCGAGACCTGGGCCGAGGCGTTCCGGCCCCGGGTGACCGCCCACCGCTGCCGCTACATCTGGCTCGCCGCCGACTTCGCCTTCGACGCCTTCCGCTTCGAGATCGCCGAGACCGAGCACGGCGTGATGCAGCTGCACGGGTACCCGTACGCGGCCGACGCCTCCACCGTCATCGTCGAGATGCGCGAGGAGGTGTGGCGCGCGGCCGGGTTCGACGAACTGGGCGAACAGGAGTCGATCGAGCGCTGCGCCAAGATCTTCGCGGACGCGCTGCGCGGCCGGCCCCTGCGCTCCAACAAGTCCGCGTGGACGACCTTCCGCACGGTGGTCAACGACCACTGGTCGCACGGCAACGTCGTCCTGCTCGGCGACGCCGCGCACACCGCCCACTTCTCCATCGGCTCCGGCACCAAGCTCGCCGTCGAGGACGCGCTGGCCCTCGCCGCCTGTCTCGAGGAACAGCCCGATGTGCCCGGTGCGCTGGCCGCCTACGAGGAGGAGCGCAAGCCCGTCGTCGCCTCCACCCAGCGGGCGGCCCGGGCCAGTCTGGAGTGGTTCGAGGACCTGGGCCGCTACCTCGGCCAGCCGCCTCGCCAGTTCGCCTTCAACCTGCTCACCCGCAGCCGCCGCGTCACCCACGACAACCTCCGCCTGCGCGACGCCCGCTTCACCGAGGCCGTGGAGCGCGAGTTCGGCTGCCCGCCCGGCACGCCCCCGATGTTCACCCCGTTCCGGCTGCGCGGCCTGACCCTGCGCAACCGGGTCGTCGTCTCCCCGATGGACATGTACTCCGCCACCGACGGCGTCCCCGGCGACTTCCACCTCGTGCACCTCGGCGCCCGCGCCCTGGGCGGAGCGGGACTCGTCATGACCGAGATGGTGTGCGTCAGCGAGGAGGGCCGCATCACCCCGGGCTGCGCCGGCCTCTACACCGGCCGGCAGGCGGAGGCGTGGCGGCGGGTGACCGACTTCGTGCACCGGCAGGCGCCGGGCACCGCGATCGGCGTGCAGCTCGGGCACTCCGGCCGCAAGGGCTCCACCAGACTCATGTGGGAGGGCATGGACGAGCCGCTGCCGGCGGGCAACTGGCCCCTCGCCGCCGCCTCGCCGCTGCCGTACCGCCCGGGCAGCCAGACCCCGCGCCAGCTGTCGCGCGCCCAGCTCACCGACATCCGCGAGCAGTTCACCGAGTCCACGTCGCGGGCCGCCCGCGCCGGCTTCGACCTGCTCGAACTGCACTGCGCCCACGGCTATCTGCTGTCCGGCTTCCTCTCCCCGCTCACCAACCGCCGCACCGACGCCTACGGCGGCTCGCTGGAGAAGAGGCTCAGATTCCCGCTGGAGGTCTTCGACGCCGTACGCGCGGTGTGGCCGGCCGAGCGGCCCATGACCGTCCGGATCTCCGCCACCGACTGGGCCGCGGGCGGCACGACCGCCGAGGACGCCGTGCTGATCGCCCGCGCCTTCGCGGCGCACGGCGCCGACGCGATCGACGTCTCCACCGGGCAGGTCGTGGCCGAGGAACGGCCGGAGTTCGGGCGGTCGTACCAGACGCCGTTCGCCGACCGGATCCGGCACGAGGTGGGCGTCCCGGTGATAGCGGTCGGCGCGATCTCCTCCTGGGACGACGTGAACTCACTGATCCTCGCCGGGCGCACGGACCTGTGCGCGCTGGCCCGGCCGCACCTGTACGACCCGCACTGGACCCTCCACGCGGCGGCCGAGCAGGGCTACGAGGGGCCCGGCGCAGGCTGGCCCGCGCCCTACCGGGCGGGCAGCCGCCGCCCCCAGACCGGCCGCACGGACGCCCCGAAGCCCCGGCTCTCGCTCGGCTGAGAAGAGCCCGGGGAGGAGCCGTGCGGCGTCCGGTCACACGCCTTCCACGTGATCCGCACCGTTCCTGAACCGACCTGTTATCGGTGCCTGACTAGGTTCTTTCGAGCCATTTACGAACCCACAGGGATCGAGACCTCGATGACTGACACCAGGCCGCTGCCCGACCACCCCGGACACGGATACGGCCACTCGCCGGCCCCGGCGCACATGTACCCGGGACCCGCGGCGCAGCCGGTCGCGCACCCTCGGCCGCGCCGGCGCGACGGCTCGGGAACCCGGCGCGCCGCACTGGTCATCCACACGATCGCGGACGTCGCGGCCGCGTTCCTGGGGCTGTGGATCCTGCTGTACCTGCTCGGGGCCAATCACGCGAACGTCTTCGTCGGGTTCGTGCGGGACGTGGCCGACTCGCTGGCCTGGTGGTCGCAGGACATCTTCACGATGGACACCGAGAGCCTGCGGGTCCTGCTCGACTACGGTCTGCCCGCGGTGATC
>NZ_JBSGDB010000256.1:11485-12431 GCF_053602155.1 Streptomyces sp. NPDC004561 | reverse complement strand
CGGGTCCACCGCCGCCGCGCCGGCGCCCGCCGGAGCGCCGGGAGCCGCCGCGGGCGCGGGCGGCGGGGTCGGGACGGCGGCCTGGGCGGGAGTCGAGGTAGCGGCGCGCGCCCCAGCCGAGCACGGCCTCGGCGAGCAGCACGCCCAGGGCCGCGTCGGCGTGGCCCAGTTGCTCGGCCGCGTGCCGGCAGTAGGCGCAGGAGGTCAGGTGTTCCTGGACGTCGGGCAGCAGGGCGCCGCCGCGGCGGATCGGCACGTCGAGCAGGCGGTTGTAATAGCGGCAGTCCTTGCTCGGCGCGAGTTCCCGGTGGGCGCGCACGAGGCCTTCCCGGAATTTGTCCCGAGCCTGTTCCAGGGCGGCCGTCGCACTCCGGATGTCCATACCGAGCAACCCGGCGGGGACGTCCATCGGTTCCGCCTCGACCTCGGCGTGCCACAACAGCGTCTGTTCCAGCCGGGGAAGGCCGTGGAAAGAGCGGTCGGACAGGCCGCGGTTCTCGGGTATCAGCGTCTTCGCGGCCCGCATTCCGCGGCCCCCGGCGGGTTTACCGAGTGCGGGCAGGACGGCGGTGATCCGGTCGGTGCCGGACCAGTTCACCACCGTGTCCCGGACGGCCACCAGCACACGGGGCCGGAGCGCGTCCGCAGGTTCGCCGAGGGCGAGCCGGCCGAGGACCTGGTGGAAGGCGGTGGCGGTGACCATGTGGGCGAGCGGCCCTGATCCGGCCAGGCAGATGACCGCGTAGTCCTGGGCCGGCTGCCAGTGCCGGGCCATCAGCAGGGCGGCGGACCGGGACGCCTCCGTGTCGGAGCCGGCGCGCAACGGGCCGGCGAGCAACTCGTCGGATTCCCACGGCTCTCCGCCGGGCTAGTGGCGCGCCGAGGCAGAAGTGGGGTCCGTTGCCGAAGCCCAGGTGCCGGCCGGCGGGGCGGGTCAGGTCGAACC
>NZ_JBSGDB010000256.1:0-11475 GCF_053602155.1 Streptomyces sp. NPDC004561 | reverse complement strand
GCCCCCCCGCCCCCCCCCGCCCCCCGCGACTGAGCGGGTTCCTTCGATACGTGGTGCGTAGATGCGTACCTCTGGGCGCGCACGGGGAGCGGGAATGCACCTGCGCCCGGTCGGTCCGGGCGTCGCAACTGCCTGAAAAGCCCCGGAAATTACCCCCCGCACGGGCGATTCAACCCTGGCACACCTTCCACAGGAGCAACAAGACGCCCGTACGACAACAATGGCTTTGAAGGAAAGTCAGAATTAGGGGCGAGAGCCAGGTCCGGTGCGGTGGCTTTCGGTTTTCCGGGCGCCCCGTGTGAAGCGTGCGCACACTTCGGCCGCCGGCGCACGCTGCCCGGAGTCCCGGGCCGGGTAGTGGACTTGGGTCGGCCTCTCGGAAGGCCCCGCGCGGGACGGCGGCACTCCCGCGCGCGACGGGCCGCCGGCCCTGTTCCTCCCGCCCTAGGCCGGCGGCCCCAGCGGCTTCCCCCGGCCGGCCGGGGCGGGTTCGGATCGCCCTGTTCCTCCGGCCTTCGGCCTCCGGCCGGGGCGGGGTTCAGATCTGCCAGGAGCGGAGCCGGTCGGCCGCGCCGTACACGTCGGTCTTGCCGGACAGCAGGTCGCGGGCGAGGTCGACGAGGGCGCCGTAGGGCGGGTCGATGCCGACGCCGCTGACGAACATGTAGGCCACTGCGGTGGCACAGGCGAAGCGGGCGTTGGCCGCGGGCAGCGGCTTGAGCACGGCGAGGGTGTGCAGCAGGGCGGCGGCCCGCCAGGCGGGGTCGGAGTCCACCCCGAGCCGGGGCGGGTCGACGCGGTGCCGGGCGACGGCGGCGACCAGCGAGGAGAAGTCGTCGACCGCGGGCTGGTCGGGCAGGACCTCCTCGTGCCGCTGGAGCAGCCACGGGACGTCGATGTGGATGACTGAGGGCATCGCTCAGGCGGCCTCGCCCTTGGCGGTGGGCGGCTCGTCCTCGGGGAAGGCGGCCGCGAACTCCTCGGCGTGGGCGGTGAAGAAGCTGCGGAAGGCCTCGGCGCCCTCCTGCAGTGCCCGGTGCCGGGCTATGTCCGCGGCGGCGGCCTCGCGTACGAGGGCCTTCATCGACGTACCGCGCTCCTTGGCGATCTGCCGCAGATCCTCGAGTTCCCGATCGCTGAACTCCACGTTGAGAGCTGGCATGTCCCACACGGTACCGCGCGGGTACTCACCCGTAAATATCCCCAGGTCAACCTGTATCTCCTGCGGTACCTGAGGGCCCTGAGGGCCAGGTCCGATTCCCGCCGGTCCCGCGGCGCGCGGCGCAGCAGACTCGACAGCGCAGGCAAGGAACCGGAGGAGAACCGATGAACAGCCGAACCGTCCACACCGTCCACCGAGCCCGCTCGGCGACCTGTTGCTGACCGGCTCGGTCTCGCCCGCCGGTCTCACCCTCACCACGCTGTCCCCGCCGGGGCGGCGCGGCGCGCCCGCGCTCCGTCCGGAGGACCGCGACGACGGTCCTTTCGCGGAGGCGCACCGTCAGCTGGACGCGTACTTCGCGGGCCGCCGGATCCGCTTCGACCTGCCGCTCTCCACCGCCGGCACGCCGTTCCAGCGGATGATCTGGCAGGCCCTGGCGGACATCCCGCACGGCGCGACGACCACCTACGGGGAACTGGCCACGCGGCTGGGCGTGCCCAGGGCCGAGATCCGAGCGGTGGGCGGGGCGCTCGGCGCCAACCCGCTTCTGCTGGTCCGGCCCTGCCACCGGGTGGTCGGCGCGGACGGGTCGATGCGCGGGTACGCGGGCGGAGTCGAGCGCAAGGTCTGGCTGCTCACCCACGAGGGCGCGCTGCAGCCGACGCTGGTCTGAAACGAGCCCCGCGCCCGTCCGAATCAGGAGGAGTCATGGAGATGACCCGAGTCCAGGCTCGTCACCGGGTGGGCGGTACCGACTGGGCCGCGCTCGCGGACGAGCTGGACGAGCACGGCTGTGCGTCCACCGGCCCGCTGCTGACGCCCGCCGAGTGCGCCGACCTGGCCGCCCTGTACGACAAGCCGGAGCTGTTCCGGACCACGGTGGATCTGGCCCGGCACCGGTTCGGCTCCGGCGAGTACCGCTACTTCACGCACGACCTGCCCGCCCCCGTGGCCGCGCTGCGCGCCGCGCTCTATCCGCGGCTGCTGCCGGTCGCCCGGGACTGGGCGGCCCGCCTCGACCGCCCGGCGCCCTGGCCCGACGCGCTCGAGGAGTGGCTGGCGCGCTGTCACGCCGCGGGCCAGGACCGGTCGGCGCAGATCCTGCTCAGCTACGGTCCGGGCGACTGGAACGCCCTGCACCGGGACGTGTTCGGGGAACTGGTCTTCCCGCTGCAGGTGGTGATCGCCCTGGACGCGTACGGCACCGACTACACGGGCGGCGAGTTCCTGATGGTCGAGCAGCGGCCGCGTGCCCAGTCCCGGGGCACGGCGACCGTGCTCCGGCAGGGCCACGGCCTGGTGTTCACGACCCGGGACCACCCCGTGCGCACCCGCCGCGGCTGGTCGGCCGGGGCGATGCGGCACGGGGTGAGCACCGTACGGTCGGGGCGGCGGCGCACGCTGGGGCTGGTGTTCCACGACGCGGCGTGAGCGCGGCCGGTCTCAGACGTCGAGCCTGCTGATCCGCACCGCTCCCTTCGCCTCGCCGGGGTACGCGCTGGTGAGCGTCAGGCGCAGCCGCGAGCCGCGCACCGCGTCGAAGGTGATCACCGTCGGGCTGTCGGAGTCCGTGGCCCAGTCGACCCGCGCCCCGGTCACGGGGGTGTAGGCGCGGCCGTCCCACACCGCCACCTCGGCCTTCGCGGGCAGGGTGTGGGTGGCGTCCACGGTGAAGGAGACCGCCACCCGGTCGACGGTGCGGGTGCGCCCGAAGTCGACCGACACCCAGTCCTCGGCGCGGGCCCCGTTGAAGGCGGGCAGCAGCGCGGTGGCCGACTTGGCGAAGGAGTTGGACCAGCCGGTCGCCGGGTCACCGTCCAGCATCGCGGCGGGCAGGGTGTCCGGCCGCCCCGAGTAACCGGCGTCCGCGTAGGGGTGGGCGAGCGGCGCCGGGGGGTCGGGCGCGAAGGCGGGCGCGGGCGTGCGGGCGGTGTCGCGGGCCGGGGTGGCGCGCACATTCACTGCGCCCTTGCGCAGGCCATCCGCCGTGGCGGTGACCTTCAGCGCGCCGGGCCGGGTGCCCGAGCGGACGATGGCGAGGGCCTTGCCGTGGAAGGCGCTGCGGGTGGTGGCCTGGTAGCGCTCGGCGCTCTCCTCGCGGCCGTTGTCGACTCCGGCGAGGGAGCCGCCGGTGACGTCGAAGGTGACGAGGTGCTCGGCGTCGGGCACGAGCACCCCGTGCGCGTCGACGACGTCGGCGGTCACGAAGACGAGCGACCGGCCGTCGGCGGCAAGGGTCTCGCGGTCGACGGTCAGCCGTACGGCGTGCGGGTCCCCGGCGGTGCGCAGGACGTCGGTGGCGACCACCCTGCCGTCCCGCCGGGCGACCGCCTTCAGCTCACCCGGCCGGTAGGGCACCTTCCAGCTCAGGTGCAGCCTGCCCGCGCTGCCGTTGGGGCTGGTGTAACTGCCCGGGTAGGGGCCGTCGGTGAAGGTCTTGTCGTCGCCGGTGGCCTCGGTGGTCTCCAGGTAGGGGCGTCCGTCGGTGGTCCGCTTGGCGTCGAACTCCCTTGTGCCGAGGGACTTTCCGTCGAGGAACAGCTCGACGGAGGGCACGTTCGCGTATGCCCACACCTCGACCGTGTCGCCCTGCTCGTGGTTCCAGGTCATGGGCAGCAGATGGACCATGGGCTCGGTGGTCCACTGGCTCCGGAACAGGTGGTACATGTCCTTGGCGAAGCCGGCGGTGTCGACCGCGCCGAAGAAGGACGACTTGACGGGGAACACGTTGTACGGCGTGGGCTCGCCGATGTAGTCGATGCCCGACCAGAGGAACTGCCCGGCGAACCACCTGCGGTCGCGGTCCTTCTTGTGGCCGTACTCGCCGCTCATGGTCCAGGAGGCGAGGTTGTTGTCGTACGAGGAGGTCGCGCGCCTTCCGGGGGTGTGGTTCTCGCCCGTGTTGAGGTGCTCGGGCTCCTGGTACGTGCCGCGTGTGGAGGTCTCCGAGGACGACTCGGACTCGAAGAGGAACAGGTGCGGGTAGGCGGCGTGCAGCGCGTCGACCGACTTGGCGGTGTTGTAGTTCAGGCCGAGCCCGTCGAGCTTGGCGAGCATGAGGTCGGCCGCGGAGCCCTTCTTCGGCACGCCGCGGTACTTGTCCGAGCCGATGACGAGGGGCCGGGTGTCGTCGGCGGCCCGGATCGCGCCGATGATCCGGTCGGCCATGGCGAGCCCGGCCGTGGAGGTGGAGTCGGGGATCTCGTTGCCGATGGACCACAGCACCACGGCGGGCGAGTTGCGGGCGGCGAGGACCATCTCGGTGGCGTCCTTCTCGCACCACTCGTCGAAGAACCGGCCGTAGTCGTACTTCGTCTTGCCGGTGCGCCAGCAGTCGAACGCCTCGACCATCATCACGATGCCCAGTTCCTCGCAGACCTGGATCATCTGCGGCGAGGGCGGATTGTGCGAGGTGCGGAAGGCGTTGACGCCCATCGACTTCATGATGGTCATCTGTCTGCGGACCGCGTCGATGCTGATCGCCGCGCCGAGCGCGCCCTGGTCGTGGTGGAGGTCCACGCCCTTGATCTTGGCGTGGGCGCCGTTGAGGGAGAAGCCCTCGTCGGGGTCGAAGCGGTAGGTGCGGATGCCGAAGGGCGTGCGGCAGGTGTCGGTGGTGCGGCCCGCGACACGGAGTTCGGTGTGCAGCGTGTAGCGGTGCTCCGGGGTCGCGAAGTCCCACAGGAGGGGCTCCGGGACGGTCAGTTCCTGGGTCTGCGTCGCCCGGTCGGAGACGGCGGCCGTGGTTGCCGCCCGGGCGACCGTACGGCCGTCGGGCCCGGTGATGCGGGACACCACCTCGACGTCGGTGCCGGCGCCGGACTCGTCCACCACGGTGGTCGCCACCCGCACCAGCGCGCGGTCCGCGGAGACCTCGGGCGTGGTGACGTAGGTGCCCCAGCGGGCGACGTGCACCGGCTCGGTGATCACGAGCCGGGCCTCGCGGTAGATGCCGCTGCCGGAGTACCAGCGGCTGCTGGGCAGCTGGTTCTGGACCTTGACCGCGAGCACGTTGGGGGTGCTGCCGTCGGTGTGCACCAGGTCGGTGAGGTCGAGGGCGAAGCCGGTGTAGCCGTAGGGGTGGCGGCCGGCCTCGGTGCCGTTGCAGTAGACGTGGGAGTCCATGTAGACGCCGTCGAACTCCACCGAGATCCGCTTGCCCGCGCAGGCCGGCGGCAGGGTGAAGGCGAGGCGGTACCAGCCGAGGCCGCCGGGGAGGAAGCCGGTGCC
This sequence comes from Streptomyces sp. NPDC004561, assembly GCF_053602155.1. Classification (NCBI taxonomy): domain Bacteria; kingdom Bacillati; phylum Actinomycetota; class Actinomycetes; order Kitasatosporales; family Streptomycetaceae; genus Streptomyces; species Streptomyces sp. NPDC004561. Next base: position 6,083 of record NZ_JBSGDB010000256.1, on the reverse strand, counting down.
GCCGGCGGTGCCGTGGTCGGTGGTGGGGGTCTGCTCGATGCTCCAGTCGTGCGGGACGGCGACCTCGCGCCAGGCGGAGTCGTCGCATCCGGGGTCGGCGGCCCGGGCGTAGGCGCCGGTGGCATCGGTGAGGCCGCCCGGGTCGGCCGGCGCGAAGCGCCGGCCGACCCGCAGCGGCACGGTGCGGCGTCCCCCGGCGCCCCCGGACCCCTCGGCGGCGAGGGCGGCCGGGGCCGCCGGAACACCGAGGAGTGCTCCGGCCGCCGGCGCTGCCGTGGCTGCGACCAGAACCGATCTGCGAGTGACCGTCATGCCGGCTCTCCCTCATCAGGGCCCAGAAGTACTCACAACTGATCATGAACAAACAGATTCTGACGGGCAGCCACACGCGATCGTCAAGGGTCCGGAACGGTGCGCCTTGCTCCGAGGAAAGATCGGCCGGAATTCCCCCTTGACCGTGTTCGACCGACCGGCCACCCGGCCGGGGGTCGCGGTCCACGGCCGTGCGCGAAGCACTACGCTGGAACACGAGAGGTGCCACCTGTTCACTGTGAGTGTGCGCTTGGGAGCGGCGACGATGAGCCGGGTCTATCCGTTCGACGACGCGGCGACGGCCCGGGCTGTCATCGATGACGACGGAACGCTGGTGGAGTGGAACGAGGGCGCGCGGCGTCTGCTCGGCCACTCCGCGGACACCGTCGTGGGCCGCCCCGTGGCCGAGCTGCTCGCCGGGGACGCGCTCCTGGTCAAGCCGAGGGGGCCGCGCTGGGACGGCACGGTGGCTTTGCGCCACCGGGACGGCCGCACGGTCTCGGTGTGGGTCCTCGCCCACCGCCGTCCGGCGCGTGCCGGCCGCCCCGCCGACTGGCTCGTCATCACCCCGCTGGACGGCGCCGAGCCGCCCGCCGACGAGGATCAGCTGGGCGAGGCGGGCCTGGTCCAGTCCCCCTGCGCGCTGTCCGTCTACGACGAGCGGCTGCGGCTGTGCCGGATGAACGACGCCATGGCCGAGGTGGTCGGGCTGCCCGAGGAACGCGTGCGGGGTCTGAGGGTCTCGGAGATCGAGGGCAGGCCGCAGAGCGAGGAGCTGGAGCAGGGCATGCTCCAGGTGCTGACCACCGGACAGCCGATGGACATGCAGACCTTCCTGCGCGACGACGGCGGGGACCCGGCGCACGCGTGGCTCGCCCGCCTCGCGCCGGTCACCGGCCCGGACGGCCGGGTGCGGGGCGTGAGCATGGCCGCGCTCGACGTCACCGACAGCCACCGGGCGAGGCAGCGGCTGCAGCTGGTCAACGAGGCCAGCATGCGCATCGGCTCCACCCTCGACGTCACCCGCACGGCCCAGGAGCTGGCGGACGTGTGCGTCCCCGCCCTCGCCGACTTCGTCACGATCGACCTGCTGGACCCGCAGGAGTACGGCGAGGAGCCCCCGGCCCGCGTCGCCGCCCCGGTCACCCTGCGCCGGGCCGCCCACCGCTCGGTCCACAGAGGTGTGCCCGAGGCGGTGATGGAGCCCGGGGAGAACGAGGAGTACCCGGCCGGCTCGCCCCAGGCGGACTCGCTGACCGCCGGCCACACGATCATCACCTCGATCGCCGCGGGCGACATGCAGCGCTGGCTGACCTGGAACACCGCGCGCGACAATCAGGTGCGCCGGTTCGGCATCCACTCCTCGATGTCGGTGCCCATCCAGGCCCGGGGGCTCACCCTCGGCGTGGCGGTCTTCACCCGGCACCGGCGCCCGGACGGGTTCACCGCCGACGACCGGCTGCTGGCCGAGGAGATCACCACCCGCGCCGCCGTCTGCATCGACAACGCCCGGCGCTACTCGCGCGAGCGGGAGACCGCGCTCGCCCTGCAGCGCAGCCTGCTGCCCCGCTCGCTGCCGCGCACGGCCGCGCTGCAGGCCTCGTCCCGGTATCTGCCGGCCGCCCGGGCGGGGGTGGGCGGCGACTGGTTCGACGTGATCCCGCTGTCGGGGCTGCGGGTCGCCATGGTCGTGGGGGACGTCGTCGGGCACGGCGTCCAGGCCTCGGCCACCATGGGCCGGCTGCGCACCGCCGTGCGCACCCTCGCGGACATCGACCTGGCCCCGGACGAGCTGCTCACCCACCTGGACGACCTGGTGGTCCGGCTCTCGGAGGAGTCCGGCGGCGACGGCACCACCGGCGAGGTCGGCGCCACCTGCCTGTACGCCGTGTACGACCCGGTGTCGCGGCGCTGCACGCTGGCCCGCGCCGGGCATCCGACGCCCGTGCTGCTGCCGCCGGGCGGCCGGCCCCGCCAGCTCGACCTGCCCGCGGGTCCCCCGCTGGGCCTGGGCGGGCTGCCCTTCGAGTCCGCGGAGGTGGACCTGCCGGAGGGCACCGTGCTCGCCCTGTACACGGACGGGCTGGTGAAGTCCCGGGAGCGGGACGGCGACGGCGGCCGGCAGCTGCTGTACCAGGCGCTCGGCGCGTACGCGGAGTCCCTGGACGAGTCCTGCGACCGCATCCTGCACGCCCTGCTGCCGTCGGGCGGCGCCGCCGACGACGTGGCCCTGCTGCTCGCCCGCACCCAGGGCCTGCCCGCCTCACAGGTGGCGACCTGGGACATCCCCGCCGACCCGGCGCTCGTCGCGCCGATCCGCAAGCAGGTCGTGGAGCAGCTCGACGCCTGGGGGCTGAGCGAGGCCGCGTTCACGGCGGAGCTGGTGGTCAGCGAGCTGGTCACCAACGCCATCCGGTACGGCGCCCGCCCGATCCGGCTGCGGCTGATCCACGACGCGACCACGCTGATCTGCGAGGTGTCCGACACCAGCCACACCGCCCCGCATCTGCGCCGTGCCAAGACCTTCGACGAGGGCGGCCGGGGCCTGCTGCTGGTCGCCCAGCTCACCCAGCGCTGGGGCAGCCGGCACACCACCGAGGGCAAGACGATCTGGGCGGAACTCCCCCTGTTCGAGGAGGACCGGTAGCCCTCAGGAGGCGGTCAGCCAGGGCCGTACCTGTTTGCGGGCCTCGTGCAGGCGGGACTTGAGGGTGCCGAGCGGGATGCCGACGCGCTCGGCGACCTCGGCGTAGTCCAGCTGGCAGATGTCCCGGTACACCAGCGGCGCGACCAGGTGCGGATGCTCCCGCTCCAGCCGGTCCAGGGCCTCCAGCAGGTCCACCCGGGAGCCGGCGATCACGCTGGTGGTGCGCGGGTCGACGGCGTGCGAGGGCTCGATGGCGGCGGGCTGCTCGGCGGCCCGCCGCTTCAGCTCGCGGTACTTCTGCCGGCAGCAGTTGGCGACCACGGTGTACAGCCAGGTGCCGAAGCGGCTGCGGCCCTCGAAGGCGGTGATGTGCCGGGCCACCTGGAACAGCACGTCCTGCGCGGCCTCCTCCGCGTCCTCCCGGCAGGGCAGGAAGCGCGCGCAGCGGCGCACGACCTCGGGCCGGATCTCGGACAGCAGCCGGTCCAGGGCCGCGCCGTCGCCTGCGGCGGCCCGCCGGGCGAAATCTTCCAACGGCGCCTCGTCCTGCACGTCAGGGCCCCCCTTCAAGTCGATCTCAGGGCAGGCATGATAGTCGTATGCACCCCCTGGAGCGGATCGGCCGCTACCGCCTCGAACGGCCGCTGGGCACCGGCGCCTTCGCCACGGTGTGGCTCGCCCACGACCCGGAGCTTCAGGCCCCGGTCGCGGTGAAGGTCCTCGCCGAGAACTGGTCGCACCGGCTCGACATCCGGGACCGCTTCCTGTCCGAGGCACGGCTGCTGCGCCGGGCCGGCTCCAGCCGGGTGGTGCAGGTCTACGACATCGGTGAACTCCCCGACGGCAGGCCGTACTTCGTGATGGAGTACGCCGACGGCGGCACCCTCGCCGACCTGCTGACGGGCGGGCCGCTGCCGGTGCCCGACGCGCTGGCGCTGACCGCCGAGGCCGCGCGGGCGGCCGCCGCGCTGCACGAGGCGGGGATCGTGCACCGCGACATCAAGCCCACCAACGTGCTGCTGCACACCGCCCCGGACGGCACCCGCCGGGTGCTGCTGGCCGACCTGGGGCTGGCCAAGAGCCTCGCGCAGGCCTCGGTGCTCACCCTGGCCGCGGGCTCGGCGGGCTACCAGCCGCCGGAGCAGGCCGAGCCCGGCGAGGGCATCGACGAACGGGCCGACGTCTACAGCCTGGGCGCGGTCGGCTACGAGCTGGTCACGGGAAGTGTGCCGGGGCCGCCGGGCAAGGTCGTACCGCCCGGGCGGCTGCGGCCGGACCTCGGCGACGACGTGGCACGGGTCCTGCTGCGCGCCCTGGAGGCGGACCGGACCCGGCGCTGGCCGGGCGCGCAGGCGTTCGCGGACGAGCTGGACCGGCTGGCGGCGGGGCCGGGCGGCCGGTCCGTGCGACGGCTGGACGGGGTCCGCGGCCGGCTCAACACGGTGACGCTGTCCCTCGCCGCCGTCCTCGCGGCCACGGCGGCGGCGGTCGCGGTCACCATGATGATCCAGCACAGCGGCACGGCGGACGGCATACAGGTCGCGGACTCCACCGGCCGGGTGACCGTCCGGGTGCCCGCCGGCTGGGGGCACGAGCTGCGGGACTCCGGCTGGGATCCGCGGGCGCTGGGACTCGGCGCGGGACACGAGCCCGGACTGGTGGTGGCCGACGACCTCTCCCGGTGGACCGATCTGAAGGCCCCCGTGGACGGCGTGTTCGTCGGCGTCAGCGCGCACGGTGACATCACCGCGAAGGTCAAGGCCCTCGCCCACACCGGCTGCCACTACTCCAGCAGCCGCGATTTCAGCGACGCGGACTGGCACGGACTGGTTCGGGCCTGGAGCGACTGCCCGGACGGCGGCTCAATCACGGAGTCCGCGCTCACCCCGGCGCACGGCGCCGGGCACCCCCAGGTGTACGTCCAGATACGCCAACGGGGTGACGGTGACGCCACCGACGGGGTACTCCGCTCGCTGCGGACGGGCTGAGGCGTCGGCTCACGGCCGAAGCGGGGAAAAGAACCCTGTGTGCGCCGAACTTTTCCCGCTGCCCGCGCATCGCAGTGGGTGACGGCGCACCCGGCGCCGAAGGCACGCGTTGCGGCGCGTGCCCCGAACATCCAGGAGTGTTGAGCGACATGGTGTACACACCCCGGTCCACGCGGCACGGGGCCCTGCTCGTGGGCACGGCCGCCGTGCTGGGCCTCCTGACCGCCTGCGGCAACGGCCACGACGTCCACAGCAACCCGCCCGTGACGGCCTCGGGCACGGCCGCGCCCGCGACCGACGGCACGAATACCCCCGCGTCCGCCGCCTCCGCCGCCCCGTCGGCCACCTCCGGCGCCCCCTCGGCGACCGCTCCCGGCGCGACCACCACCGCGGGCGCCGGCACGACGACGATCACGGCGGGCACCCGCTGCCACGCCTCCGAACTGCGCGCCTCCGTGGGCCGCAACGACCCGGGCGCCGGCCAGGAGAACTTCCCCGTGGTGCTCACCAACAAGTCCGCCCGGACCTGCACCGTGCACGGCTTTCCGGGCGCGGCCTTCGTGAACTCCTCCGGCACCCAGCTCGGCCCGGACCCCAGGCGTGAGTCCGGCTCCCCGGTGACGGTCACCCTCAAGCCGGGGCAGAGCGCCTGGGCCGGGCTGACCTTCTCCAACCCGGGGATCAGCGGCGCGAAGACCGCGACTCCGGCCGCGCTGCTGGTCACGCCGCCCGACGAGCGGGACCAGCTGAAGGTGGCGTGGGCGGGCGGACCGGTGCCCGTCTCCGGGAACTCCTCGTCCGTCTCCCTGACGGTGCTCGGTCCCGGCACCGCCCCCTGAGCCGCTCCCCCGGCTCCTCCCCCCTCCGCGAACCCCGCTGCCGTCCCCCGGGCAGCGGGGTTCGTCATGACCGCGTCACAACTGTCACAGGACGGCAACAGGCGCGGCCGGCCGCGATCTTTCCCGTGGATCCCGCCATCGAACCCGTCGACCGCACAGACCAAGCCCTCCTTCGGGGGCCATGACGAGGAAATCGGGGACAAGATGAGCGGGATCTCACGCAGGCGGGTGCTGACGGCGGGGGCGGCGGGTGTTGGTGGAGGACAACGACACCGTGGTTGCGGTGTCGGGGGCCGT
>NZ_JBSGDB010000255.1:0-12501 GCF_053602155.1 Streptomyces sp. NPDC004561 | reverse complement strand
GACGTCCCCCTCGTCTGCCTGCCCTGTACGCGGTGCTGACGAGGGCCGGCCGGCCCAGAGGAGAGCCTCAATCGGCCGGCCACCGAGAGCCGAACGACGACGAACCCTGAGGGGCGGGTCTGAGGGAGTACCAACGCTGTGATGATCGGGGTGGGTGTGCACGGACTACTGGCGGACCGCTATCAGTTGGAGGAAAGGCTGGGGCGCGGTGCGATGGGGGAGGTGTGGCGGGCCGCCGACCAACTCCTCGGGCGTCCCGTGGCGGTCAAGCTCCTGCATGCCGAGCAGGCCGCGGACGCCGAGCGCTTTCGCCTGGAGGCGCAGACCGCGGGCCGGCTCAACCACCCCAACGTCGTGGGCATGTACGACTTCGGCTCCCACCATGACCGGCTCTACCTGGTCATGGAACTCATCGACGGCTGGAGCCTCGCCCAGGAGCGATCCCTGCGCGGTGTCCTGAACCCGCAGGACGCGACGGCCATCGCCGCCCAGGCGGCCGCCGGTCTGGCCGCAGCGCACCAGCGCGGCGTGATCCACCGCGACGTCAAGCCGGCCAACGTGATGCTGACCGGCGACCGCACCGCGAAGATCGCCGACTTCGGGATCGCGCGCTTCGCCGACGAAGCAGCCAGTGCCCTGACCGTCACCGGAAAGATCCTCGGCACCGCCGACTACCTCGCTCCCGAACGCGCCCTCGGGCGCCCCGCCCAGCCCGCGTCCGACGCCTACTCCCTCGGCTGCGTGCTGTACGAACTACTCACGGGCAGGCCCCCGTTCCGCGGCGCGACCTCGCTGGCCGTGGTGCAGCAACACGTCGACGCCGCCCCAGCACCGCCCAGCCGGCTGCGCCCCGGTATACCGCAGCAGCTTTCCGACTACGTGCTGCTCCTGCTCGCCAAGGATCCGGCCCACCGGCCGACAGCCGAGCAGGCGGCCAACTGGCTGGCCCGGTACCACCAGACACCGCGCCGAACCGAGCCTGACAGCACCACGATCATGCCCGCACCGGTCGCGGCTGCTGCTACCGGCCCGCAGGCCCATCAATCCCGCAGTGCGGCGCACTCCCATTCGCGCGGCCACCGCAAACTGCTCCCCCGAGCCACTGTCGGCGGCATCGGCCTGACCCTTTTCGCTGCCGCGGCCGCACTGGGAGCGTCGATGAATTCCGGCGACTACACCCCCTCGTCACCCTCCTCTCCCGCCCAGGCAACGGTCACCTCCGCACCCGCAACCCGGACACCGTCCCCGGTCCCGCCCTCTGCCGCTCCGACCCGCACGGCGCGCCCCGCGCGGGCACGCGGCGACGACCAGGCCCACGAAGGCCAGGGCAAGCAGGGGCCGGGGAAGGGCAAGAGAGGGCACTCCCACGACTGAGCCGCTGCGGAATGCGGCACTTCAATCCCCGCGCCGCCGGGCCCTGCGCCGGCCCTTCGGCGAGGAGGGCCACCTGAGCAGTCGGCTGACCGAGCCAGGTACTCGTCGAGCAGTGGAAAACAGTGTGTCGTAGCCGGGCCACACTGCAAGGCGCATACAGCGGCTCGGACCGGGCACGCACGGGCCGGGGCATGGGTGAACATACGAATGCGTCAGCCTGGCCACCGGTCTGAGGCGGAGGCCGTCCATGCACGGAACCAGGCTCATCCGCGGTGTGGGGTTGTCGCAGTTGACGTTGCCGGTCAGTGGTTGTCCGGCCTCGGTAGAGGTGGTGGATTCGCGGTGAGGCCGGCGGGCGGACATCGAAGCTGACATGTTCTCAATTGTGGTCAGCCGACGGTGCACGGAACTTGATCACTGGACTACTGTGCCGGGCATGAACGCGGACGGCTGGTTGACAGACACCCGGACCTCCTACGACACCGTCGCAGTCAGCTATGCCGACTACATTCGCGAGTCTCTGGCCGGGGCACCGTACCTTCGAGCGGCTCTGGCGTTGTTCGCCGACCTGGTGCACGCCACCGGGGGCGGGCCGGTGGCGGACGTGGGCTGCGGCCCGGGACATGTCACCGCCCACCTGCACGAGTTGAGTGTCGACGCCTTCGGTATCGACCTTTCACCCGTGATGATCGACGTGGCTCGGCGTGACCATCCCGGCCTGCGGTTCGAGGTGGGCTCGATGACGGACCTCGATCTTGCCGACGAGTCTGTCGCCGGCCTGCTCGCCTTTTGGTCGCTGATTCACATCCCCGACGATGCGGTCCCCGCGGTCTTCGCTCACTTCTGGCGGGTGTTGCGTCCCGGCGGACCGCTACTGCTCGGCTTTCACGTCGGCACCGAGTCGCGGCTGAAGACGCAGGGCTACGGCGGTCACCCGATGAAGGTCCACGTCCACCGCCGCCAGCCTGACCAAGTGGCGGCCTGGCTGCGCGATGCCGGCTTCACGGTTGAGGCCCACATGCTGACCGACCCCGACGAGAACGTGCCAGGGGCACTCCTTTTCGCGCGCCGCCCGCCTCGCAGCAGCGAACCGGTGCAAGGAGAACGGTCAGCGGTCGAAGAGGGCCGACCGGCGGCGGTGGTCGGCCTGCCGGCAGCGCCCTGAGCAGAATCGAGCGTGGGCACGACGCTCCAGGCCCGCCGGCGGAGGCCTGGTCAGAGGGCGTCGACGCCGCTCACCTTCCAGCCGTCGGAGGTGCGGGTGAGCGTCATACGCACCCGGTTCAGGTCCAGCCGGGGCTCCGGGACCTGGGTGCTCTGGGTGACCTGGTTGACGAAGAGCAGGACGACCGCCCGGTCTGGTGTTGCCGACACGACGGAGACCGCCGGGGCGCCGCCGTCGCCGGGTGTGGCCACGGTCGCCTTCACTACGCCGTGGTACTTCGTCGCGGTCGGCGCGACGACTGCCTTCGTGGTCTTGTCGTACTGGTCGCGGAAGTGCCCGGTCAGCAGGGCGCGGGCCTGGGAGAAGTTCCGGTCCAGGTGCCGGTAGTCGTACGACAGCACGACCGGTGCGGCCTTCTGCGCGGCCGCGAGGGCCTCGCCGCGGGCCTGCTCCGCCTGCTGCCCCTGCCGGTACTGCCACCCGAGTACGGCTGCTGCGGCCAGGGCCGCCACGAGGACGACGCCCAGGACCGCGGTGAGCAGCACTCTCCGTCCGGCCTTGCGCGGGGGCGCGCCGTCCTCCGGCTCCCCCTCGAACGGCTCGGTCGACTCGGGCTCCGGCGGGTCCTCCCAGCCGTTCGCTGGGGGCTCGACGAGCAGGGTGTGCCCGGAGGGAGTCTGGTCATCCTGGCGGGCACCGCGCTCGGGGCGCGCGGGCCGCCCGGCGCGTTTGGCTGCCGCGCGGGCGGCTGCGGTCATGGTGCGGCGGGCCGGTGAGCCGGTACCGCGGGTGCGGGAGGTCGAGTTCGCCACGGTGTCTCTTCTCATCGATGGCCTCACGGGTGGGTCAGCCCACGAACGCGACGTCGGAGGTCAGCCAGCGGCCGTCCACGCGCGCGAGGTCGAGCTGGAGCCGGTAGGTGCGCGCTTGGCCCTCGGGCGCGGCAGCGTTGGTCACCTTGCTGTCGGCCACGACCAGGACCCGAGCCGAGTGCGCGTCGGACCGCACGATGCCCGCTTCGAGGACCTGCCCCTCGGACACCGACTTGTTCTGTGCAACCAGCTTCGTCAGCTGCGCGGTTTGCGCCGCGAACTGCTTTTTGAAGTCGCCGGTGGCGCCGTTCAGCACGTTCTGGCTGTCCCGGCCGTAGTGCCGGTAGTCGAGCGAGGTGAAGTTGAGCGCGGACTGGCGGGCCGCGGCCAGGATGTCCTGGCGGCGCTGCTCCATCGCATGCTGGTCGGACAGCCCCGCGCCCAGCCAGACCGACAGCGCGGTGGTCACCGCGGTCACGGCGATCAGCCCGGCGAGCAGCACCCTGTTCATGCCGGTGGCGTTCACGATATCGGTCCGACGAGCAGCCATTGCCACGACTCCTTTCCGAACGTGCTCTGTTCCCCGCCCGTCGAGCCGATCTCGACGGGCGTCCCGTCCGGGCCGGTGGCGGTGCCGGTCTCCGGGTCGTACGGGGTGACATAGGCGGACTGGTTCGCGCCGCCCGAACCAGCGGACGTACCGGGGGCGTTCTGCGCGCCGCGCACCGATGTCCTGCCGCCCCGCGGGGCCGCACAGCGGGCGTCGGTGTTCGCCGGACGCGTGCTCGTGTCGGAGGGGTCGCGCTGCCGTGTTCTGTAGCCCTGGGTGCAGGCCGGGGGATCGTTGGCGTTCACCGTCAGCCCGAAGTGGGTGGTGCCGTCGCCGGGCACGACGGTGTAGCTGCCCGCGACCACCACCGGGAAGGTGACCAGGGCCTGCTCCACGCCGGGCAGCCGCGCCAGGGTGATCTGGCCGCCGCTGATCAGATTGGCCAGCAGGACCGGCAGATACGGCCGGGTGGACTTCAGCAGGGAGTCGATCTGCTCGGCGGCGGGAACCGTGTTGCCGATCAGCCGGCGCAGATCACCGTCGCTCGACTTCAACTGTGCGGAGAGCGCTGCCAGATCATGGGAGAACGACTTGATGGCGGAGCCCTGGTCTGCCTGCGTCTTGAGCACCTTCCGCGAGTCGTCGATCAGCGAGACCGTCTGAGGGAGCGACGCCTGCGCCGACTCGACGAGCGCGTTACCGGAGTCCACCAGGCGGCTCAGCCCCGGCCCGGTGTCGGCGAAGGCCTTGCCCAACTCGTCGACGGTGGTGCGCAGGTCGTCCTTGCCGACCGAGTTGACCAGCCGGTCCAGGCTGAGGACGAGGTCGGTGACGGGCAGTGGCGTCCGGGTGCGGTCGCGCGGGATCGGGCTGCCGTCCATCAGATACGGGCCGCCGGAGTGCCGGGGCTGCAGATCGACGTACTGCTCGCCCACCGCCGACCGGTCGGCGACCACCGCCAGGGTGTCCGCGGGGATGCGCGGCGCGCTGTCCTCGATCCGCAGCGCCACCGACAGCCCGGACCCGTCGAGGCGCAGGTCGCTGACGCGGCCCACCGGCACCCCGCGGTAGGTGACCTCGGAGCCGGGGAACACGCCGCCGGAGTCGGCGAAGTCGGCGTACACGGTGTAGCCGCGGCCGAGGAGAGTGTCCGCGAGGCCCGTGTATTGGACGCCCACGTACGACACCCCCACTGCGGTGACCGTGGCGAAGGCGAGCAGCTGGGCCTTGACCGTACGTGTGATCACGGCTGTATCCCCTTCAGCATGAGCTCGGCGAGCGCGAGGTCGATCCCCGGGGGGAAGCGGCCGGTGTCCCCTCCGGTGCCGTAGGCCGCGGTGCACACGGGCGGGCACAGCACGCCGCCACTGCTGCCGCCACTGCCTCCCGTCGGCGCCGACGGTTGGACCGGCAGCTTCGGTACCTTCGGCACGCTCGGGGTGCTGGGCAGCGGCACCCTCGGCAGGCTTGGGAGCGAGGGCGTCGGTACCGGCCGCCCGCCGGATCCGCCGCCCTTGCCCGGCCGGTTCGTGAGATTGCCGTAGATGCCCGCCAGGTTCAGGTCGGCGGTGATCTTCAGATTGACGTAGTCGCCCTTGACGGCGTCCGTCACGTTGCGCGGGAACGGGTAAGTGGTCAGCAACTCCAAAGAGTTGGGCAGGTCGTCGCCCGCCTGGTTGAGCTGTTGCAGGATCGGCCGGAGCTGCTTGAGGTCGGCGACGGTATCGTCTCGCGAGGCGTTGATCACCTTTGTGCCCGTCGTGCCGAGGTCCGACAGCGAGGTGAGCATCTTCGTCAGGTCGCGGCGCTGGTCGGCCAGGACCTTCAGCGCGGGCGGGATGGCGTCGACGGCCTGGGCGATGGTCTTCTTCTCCTTCCCCAGCCGCTTGTCCAGCCGGTCGATGCCCTTGAGGGCGCGGACGATCTCCGTGCGCTGCCGGTCCAGGCCGCCGAGGAACGTGTCGAGCTGCTTGAGCAGCGACCTGACCCGGTCCTCGCGGCCGTTCAGGGCCTTGTTCAGCTCCACGGTGATCGTCTTGAGCTGGGCCACGCCGCCGCCGTTGAGAAGTGCGGACAGGGCGGAGAGCACCTCCTCGATCTCCGGGTTGCGGCCGCTGCGGGACAGCGGGATCACGTCGCCGTCGCGGAGCCGGCCGACCGGCGGTGTGCCGGACGGAGCGGACAGCTCCACGTACTTCTCGCCGAGCATGCTGGTCTGCCTGAGGTCGGCGACGGCGTTCGCGGGCAGCTTCACTGAGTTGGCCACGCGCAGCCGCACGCGCGCCTGCCAGCCGTCCAGTTGGACCTTTTCGACGGCGCCCACGGTGACGTCGTCGACCTTGACGGCCGACTGCGGCACCAGATCGAGTACGTCCCTGAACTCGACACTGACGTGGTAGGCGTGGCCGTCGGCCGCCGCGCCCCCGGGGAGCGGGATGTCGTACCAGCCATTGAACCCGCAGCCGGACAGCAGCAGCGCACCTGCCGCCGTCCACGCGACCGACCTGCCCTTGTGCGGCACGCTCATGCGCTCGCCCCCAGGATTCCGCCGAGGGTCCGGTCGACCGTGCCCGTCCCTGTCGCGGCGGCCGGCAGCTTCGGCAGCGAGTCGAAGAGCTTCCGCAGCTGTGAGCAGTCGGGGTGCTTGCCGCCCGTGTCGCCGGTCGTCCGCAGCACGGAGCACAGGAGGGACGCGGGGTCCTGCGGGCTTTGCGGGTTGTCGCGGGTGTCGAGGGTGCCGGACACGGGGTTGTAGGCGTCCGCGAGGTTCGACAGGCCGGTGGGGGCGACCGTCAACAGCTCTTTCAAGGCGGCCCGTTGGGTCATGAGGACTTTGGTGACCTTGCTGAGGCCCTTGACGCTCGACGTCAGTGATGTCTTGTTGCCCTTCACGAAGTGGGACACGTCGCCGAGCGCCACCCCCAGGTGCTGGAGCGCCGCCGCCAGGTCCGTGCGCTCCCCGGCGAGCTGCTGCGCCACTGTGGCGAGGCTGGTGTTGAACGACCGCACGCTCTGGTCGTCGGCTGCCAGCGCGGCCGTGAACACCTGGAGGTTGCGCACGGTGCCGAACAGGTTGCCCCGGTCGTCGGAGAGTGTGGTGACCGCCTGTGAGAGGTCCTCGACCGTCTGGTTGAGCTTTGTGCCCTGCCCCTTGAGGTTCTTCGCGCTCACCCCGAGCAGTCGTGACAGGGAGCCGTCCTTGTTCGCGCCTTGGGGGCCGAGCGCCTCGGCCGTGGTGTGCAGGCTGTCGAAGATCCGGTCCAGTTCGACGGGGACGGCGGTACGGGACTCGGGGATGACGGCGCCGTCCCGCATGGCCGGCCCCTTTCGGTACACCGGCAGCAGTTGCACGTAACGGTCGCTGACCACGGAAGAGTTGATGATCGCGGCCTGTGCGTCGGCGGGCACCTCGCGCCCCTTGTCGTATTCCAGCTGCACCCGCACCCGGTCGCCCTCGGGCGTGATCTTGTCGACCTCGCCGATGCGGACGCCGAGGACGCGCACGTCCGAGCCGGGGTAGATGCCGACGGTGCGCGGGAAGTACGCGGTGACGCGGACGGTGCCGGGGCGCGGCCACAGTTCGACGGCGAGGGCGGCGGCGACCGCGAGGGCGGTGAGCAGGGCGAGGACCCGGATTCGGCGGTTCATCGTGAGCCTCCTGTGCGCGGCACCACCGGGGCGGCGACCAGGTTCTGTACGTAGGAGTCGAACCAGCGGCCGTTGCCGAGGGTGTTGGTGAAGAGCCGGACGTAGGGGGCGAGCAGGGCGACGCTGCGGTCGAGGCTCGTCTGGTTGCGTTCGAGCATGGTGACGAAGGTGTTGAGGTTCTTCAGGGCCGGCCCGATCTCTTTGCGGTCGTCCTGAACGAGACCGGAGAGCTCCACTCCGAGCAGGGCGGAGCTGACCAGCAGGTTGTGGATCGCGGTGCGTCGGCTGCTGATCTCCTTGAACAGCTTGCCGCCGTCGGTCACCAACGCGGAGAAGTCCTTCGTGTGCTGCGCCAGCACCTTGGTGACCCCGTTCGCGTGGTCGAGGAGGTCGCGCAGCGCCTGGTCGCGCGAGGCGATCGTTCTGGAGATCCGCGACAGCCCGTTGACGGACGCCCGCACCTCGGCGGGTGAGTCCTGGAAGGTGGTGGAGATCGTGTCCAGTGCCGTCGCGAGCCGCTGCGTGTCCACCTTCTCCGTCGTGGTCGTCAGGTCGCTGAACGCCTGCACGACGTCGTACGCCGACACCGTCCGCCCGAGGGGGATCCCGCTGCCTGCCTGCAACTGGCCGGCCCCCTTGGGGAGCAGGGCGAGGTACTTCGCGCCGAGGATGGTCTTGACCCGGATCGCAGCGCCGGTCTCGGTGCCGAACGCCGGGTCGCCCTTGACCTTGAAGGTCACCTTGACGTGGTCGCCCTCCAGGTCGACGCCGTCGACCTTGCCGACCTTGACCCCGGCGATCCGCACCTCGTCGCCCGGCTTGAGACCGCCGGCTTCCGAGAAGGCCGCGCTGTACGTCCTGCCGTCGCCGATCAGCGGCAGGCTGTCGGCGTTGAACGCGGCGACGGTCAGCAGCCCGAGGATGGTGAGTCCGACGGCGCCCACGACCAGGGGATTGCGTTCGCGGAACGGTTTCAGGCGCGGGCGGCGCAGGCTGAGGCGGGGCAGCTTCGGTGGCAGGACGTGCACCTTGATCAGGGGCGCCGGGCGGCGGCGTCTGCGGGGCAGCAGGCGCGGTCTGGGCAGCTTGGGTGGCAGGATGCGCACCTTCACCAAGGGCTCGGGGCGCCGGGTTCTGCGCGGCACGATGCGTATCCTCATCCGCCGCACCTCGCCTGTGCCACGTGGAACTGCGGGGTGAGTACCTGGTTCGTCTTCGGCAGCACGATCCGGCCGTCGAAGTCGCAGAGGTAGAAGTTGAACCACGAGCCGTAGGACGCCGTCCCGGTCAGCGCGTTGAGCTTGTTCGGCAGCCTCTTCAGCACGCCCTCCACGGTCTTCTCGTTCCTGTTCAGCGTTCCGGTGAGACCGGTCAGCCCGGCGATGTCGTCCTTCAGTGGTGGACGCGCGTCCGCAAGGAGTCCCGAAGTGGCGTCGGTGAGGGCGCCGATGTTCACGAGGGAGTCGCCGATGGGCTTGCGGTCGGCGGACAGACCGGAAATGACCCGGCGCAGCTGCGTGAGCAGCCCGGAGAAGCGGGCGCCGCGCTTGTCGAGTGTCTCCAGGACGGTGTTGAGATTGTCGATGACCGAGCCGATCAGCTGGTCGCGGTCGGCGAGGGTGGTGGTGAGCGACGCCGTGTGCGCCAGCAGGCTGTTGACCGTGCCGCCCTCGCCCTGGAGGGTCCTGATGATCTCGGTCGCCAGCTGGTTGACGTCGTTGGGGCTGAGTGCCGCGAACAGCGGCTTGAAGCCGTTCAGGAGCGCGTCGAGGTCGAGCGCCGGCTGGGTCCTGGACGGCGGGATGGTGCTGCCCGGTCGCAGCGGCGTGCCGTCGCCCGCGCCCTCGGTCAACGCGATGTACCGCTGCCCGACCAGGTTGCGGTAGCGGACGACCGCGTGGGTGCTGGTGAGCAGCGGCCGGTCGGCGGAGACGGTGAAGGTCACCTCCGCCAACGTCCGGTCCTTGATCCCTATGCCCTGGACCTGGCCGACCCGTACCCCCGCGACCCGGATGTCGTCGCCGTTCTCGAGGCCCGTGACGTCGCTGAACACCGCGTGGTAGGTGCGCTCCGGGGTGAACGAGAGGTTCACGATGGTGGCGGCGAGCAGGGCCGTCGCCGCGATGGTCACCAGCGCGAAGAGGCTGAACTTGATCAGCGGTGCGGCGGTCTGCCGGGATCGTGAGGTGCTCATGCGACGCTCACCGCCGTCCCGCGGGCCAGCGGCCCGAACAGCAGGGTCGTCACGGGCGGCACCTTGTCCGCGGGGACGCCCATGACAGGGGCCACCAGCGAGTCGACCGCATGCTGCTCGGCCGCGGTGGCAGACACGTTGACATCTCCGGGCGGTGTGCCGTCCGAACCACCGGACGACGTACCGTCGTTGAGCCTGGGTTTCTGTCCGGGCACCGGCGGATGGGGCATGTCCCGACAGTTCGGCCCCGAGTGGTCGGCGTACTGCGGCTCCTCGCCGGGCTGGTACGCGCCTTGCGGCCGGACGGCCTCCAAGGTGATCCGCATCTCGCCGCCCCGGAACGCGTCCTCCGAGGCGTGCTCCTCCCTGACCAGCCCGTTCAGGAGGCACGGGTACTCGGGGGAGTAGCGGGAGAAGAGCTCCAGCGTGGGGCGGGAGATCCGGCCGAGGGTGATCAGGCGGTCGCCGTTCTCGTCGAGGAAGTCCTGGGCGGTGCCCGCGACGGTTGCGGTGGTGCGGAGGGCCGCGGCGAACTGGTCCTGCTTCGCGACGATCGTGCGGCTGGTGGTGACGGTGTTGCGAAGGATCGCCATCAGGTCCGGCGCGGCGTCGCCGTACACCTGGGCCACATCCGCGAGGCGCGAGATGTCCTCCTGCAGGGACGGCAGGTGCGGGTTGAGCCGGCGTAGATAGTCCTCGACCCGGACCAGGTTGTCGCCGATCCGGTCGCCGCGGCCCTCCAGAGCGGTGGCGAACGCCGAGAGCGTGGCGTTGAGTTCGCCCGGCTGGACCGCCCGCAGCAGCGGCAGCAGGTCGTTCATCAGCTGCTGTACCTCGATGCCGACCGTGGTGCGGTCCTGCGTGATGACGTCACCGGCGCGGATGGGCCGGGCCACCGACTCGGCGGGCGGCACGAGATCGACGTACTTCTCGCCGAAGAGTGTCTTGGGCAGCAGCCGCGCGTGCACGTTCGAGGGGATGTACGCGACGTACTCCGGCTTGAGCGCGATGTCGAGCGTCGCCTTCGAACCGTCGGCGTGCACCGCCCGAACCTCGCCGACCAGCAGCCCGCGCAGCTTGACGTCGGCGCGCGGCTCGAGCTGGTTGCCGAGTGTGTCGGCCTGCAGCGTGATGCGCACGACGGGCGTGAACGCCTGCTCGTAGACGGCCACGGCGAGCGACAGCAGCAGCGCGAGCACGGCGATGAAGGCGACGCCGTACAACCGGAGTCTCAGCGCTCTCATCGGCCTCACCCCGCGATCCGGACGGTCGTGTTGGCGCCCCAGATCGCGAGGCTCAGGAAGAAGTCCAGGACGTTGATGGCGACGATCGAGGTCCGCACCGCACGGCCGACCGCGATGCCGACGCCCGCCGGGCCGCCGCTCGCGTGGTAGCCGTAGTAGCAGTGCACCAGGATGATCAGGACGGCGAAGACGATCACCTTGCCGAACGACCAGAAGACGTCGACCGGGGGCAGGTACTGGTGGAAGTAGTGGTCGTACGTGCCCGTCGACTGCCCGTAGTAACCGGTCGTGATGGTGCGCGCGGCGAGGTACGAGGACAGGAGCCCGATCACGTAGAGCGGGATCACCGCCACGAAACCGGCGACCATCCGTGTCGTCACCAGGAACGGCAGCGACGGCACCCCCATCACCTCCAGCGCGTCGGTCTCCTCGCTGATCCGCATCGCGCCGAGCTGCGCGGTGAACCCGGCGCCGACCGTCGCGGACAGGGCGAGCCCGGCCACCAGCGGGGCGATCTCCCGGGTGTTGAAGTACGCCGACAGGAACGCCACGAAGTTGGAAGTGCCCAGCTGGTTGAGGGCCGCGTAGCCCTGGAGGCCGACCTCGGTTCCGGTGAAGAAGGACAGGAAGGCGATCACGCCGACCGTGCCGCCGACGACGGCGAGGGCGCCTCGGCCGAAGCTCACCTCGGCGAGCAGCCGCAGGATCTCCTTCTTGTAGCGGCGCACAGTGCGGCCCGTCCAGGCCAGTGAGCGCCCGTAGAAGGAGAGCTGGGATCCGAGCTCTTCGAGAGAGTCCAGTGGTCGGCTGAGAAGTCGCATTGGCTAACCCCTTTGCGGGACGACCTGGAAGTACACGGCGGTCATCACGAAGTTGGTCACGAACAGCAACATGAAGGTGATCACCACCGACTGGTTGACCGCGTCGCCCACGCCCTTCGGCCCGCCCTGCGCGGTCAGCCCCTTGTAGGAGGCGATGATCGCGGCGATCGCCCCGAACACCAGCGCCTTCAGCTCGGCCGCCCACAGGTCGTCCAGCTGGGCGAGGGTGGTGAAGGAGGCCAGGTAGGCGCCGGGCGTCCCGTTCTGCAGGATGACGTTGAAGAAGTAGCCGCCCGCGACGCCGACGACCGACACCAGACCGTTGAGCAGCACGGCCACCACCATCGAGGCCAGCACGCGCGGCACCACCAGCCGGTGGATCGGGTCGATGCCGAGCACCTGCATCGCATCGATCTCGTCCCGGATCTTGCGCGCCCCGAGGTCCGCGCAGATCGCCGTGCCTCCCGCACCGGCGATCAGCAGCGCCGTGACGATCGGCGAGGCCTCGCGCAGCACCGCGAGCACGGACGCGGCCCCGGAGAAGGACTGGGCGCCGAGCTGCCGGGTCAGGCTGCCGATCTGGAGCGCGATGACCGCGCCGAACGGGATGGACACGAGGGCGGTGGGCAGGATCGTGTAGAGTGAGGCCGTGGCCAGTCGAAGCGCAGACCAGAGGGACTCCACCCGCGAGTC
>NZ_JBSGDB010000254.1:0-12537 GCF_053602155.1 Streptomyces sp. NPDC004561 | reverse complement strand
GCGCACGCGACACGTGCCCGGACCGGCGGGCGCTCCTGTACGACTACGACCGCACCGACTACGACCGCACCGGTCCGGCCCTCCCCTGGCCGGACCGCGTCCGCAAGGGCAGAGCCCGGGTCGGATGCCTTCAGCAGCCATCAGCGGGTTCCCCGGCACTCGCCCCCTGACGCGTCACGCCGCGCCGGTCACCCGCCGACGCGGGTCGCGCCCGACAGGCCTCCGCCCACGGTGAAGCCGATGACCGAGCCGCCGCCCTCGCGCCGGTAGGCGAACGGCGCCCCGCCGTGGGCCATGGCGACCTCGCGCACGATGGACAGCCCGAGGCCCGACCCCGGCAGGGAGCGCGCGTCGGCGGCCCGGTAGAAGCGGTCGAAGATGCGGATCAGGTCGCCCTCGGCGATCCCGGGCCCCCGGTCCAGCACCTCCACGCGCACCGTGCCCGTCCGCGCCGGACCGGTGACGCTGACCTCGATGGGCCCCCTGCCGGACCGGTCGAACTTGGCCGCGTTCTCGACCAGGTTGGAGATGGCCCGCTGGAGCATGCCGGGCCGGCCGTCGGTCATCGTGTCTCCACTGACCCGCAGCACGATCTCCCGGCCGGTACGGCGCCCCGCCAGCCCCACCACGTCCTCGGCGATGTCGGCGAGGTCCACGTGCTGCGGCGGCTCGTTGTCGGCCTGCCCGGCGGCGAGGTCGACCAGCTCGTTGACCAGGTCGGTCAGTTCCCGCGCCTCCTGGCTGAGGTCGGCGACGAGTTCCTCGCGGGTGGCCGGGGGGAGTTCGTCGATCCTGCGCAGCAGCGAGATGTTCGTGCGCAGTGACGTCAGCGGCGTGCGCAGTTCGTGGCCCGCGTCCTGCACCAGTCGCCGCTGGTCCTCCTCGGACTGGGCGAGCCGGCCCAGCATGCGGTCGAAGGCCCGCCCGAGCCTGCCCACCTCGTCGAGGCCCGCCACGGGCACCTCGATGCCCAGCCGGCGGGTGCGGGCGACGTCCTCGGCGGCGGAGGTGAGGACCACCAGGCGCCGGGTGATCCGGCGGGCCAGCCACCATCCGAACAGACCGGCCGCCACGACGACGGCCGACATCAGGATCAGCGTCCGCTGCTGAAGCGTGCGCAGCAGGTCCTCGGTGTCGCTGAACTCCTGCGCGACCTGGACCGCGCCCCGCCCGTCGCCGAGGGAGACGGTGGCGGTGCGGAACAGGTCCTCGTTGACCTGGACGTCCTTGTGCTCGACCACCCTGCCGGCCGACCGGGCGAGGGCCATGGCCTTGTCACGGGAGGTGACGGGCAGCACCGGGTTGCCGTGGTCGACGATCTGCCCCTGCGCGCCGAGCACCTGCACATCGGTGCGGGCGGGCCGGACCAGATCGTGCCCCGGCCGGGAGGAGGAGAAGTCCTCCGGCACCATCTCGTGCTGCCGGACCTCGTCCCGCACGTCCTGCACGACCTGGCTGAACACCGACTGCTGGTCGACGCGGACCAGCCGGGCGGCGGAGCCGTAGGACAGGATGCCGACGAGGATCGTGACGGCCGCGGTGACGGCCGCGAAGGAGATGGCGAAGGTGGTGCGCAGGGAGACGAGCTTGGGCCGGCGCCGGGCCAGCAGCCGGCGCAGGCGCCCCACTCAGTCCTCCCGCAGCACGTAACCCACGCCCCGCACGGTGTGGATCAGCTGCGGGGCGCCGGGCTCGTCCAGCTTGCGGCGCAGGTAGCCGACGTAGACGGCGAGGTTCTTGGAGCCGGGACCGAAGTCGTAGCCCCAGATGCGGTCGTAGATGGTGGAGTGGTCGAGCACGATGCCGGCGTTGCGCACCAGCAGCTCCAGCAGCTCGAACTCGGTGCGGGTCAGCTCCAGCTCGCGCTTGCCGCGCCAGGCCCGGCGGGCCTGGAGGTCCATGCGGATGCCGGCCGCCTCGATCTGCCGGTCGGAGATCTGGACGTCGCCCCGGCCGGTGTCGCCGCCGCCGCTGCCGCCGGCCCCGGCGGGTACCGGGCTGGTCCGCCGCAGCAGGGCACGCAGCCGGGCGAAGACCTCCTCGACGTCGAACGGCTTGACCACGTAGTCGTCGGCGCCGGCGTCCAGTCCCGCGATGCGGTCGGCGGTCTCCACCAGGGCGGTGAGCATGAGGATCGGGGTGCGGTTGCCCTCGGCACGCAGCACCCGGCAGACCTGGAGGCCGTCGATGCCCGGCATCATCACGTCGAGCACGAGGACGTCCGGCGGGGTCTTGTGGGCCTGCGCCAGCGCTTCCACGCCGTCGGCGACCGCCGTCACCTCGTACCCTTCCAGAGCCAGGGCACGCTCCAGGGCGTGGCGGATGGCACGGTCGTCTTCAGCGAGCAGCACAGTCTGGGGCACAGACCCAGTCTGCCAAGGCCTCCGGTGGTTCGGTTGGGACGGGCGGGCCTACGATCACCCTTTTTACCGCCCTCTCACCGTCACAGGGGCAACCGGACAGCCTCCCCTACCGTCCTCTCACCAACCTGGGCCGGCCCCACCGCGGACCGTCCACCCGGCCGAGCCGGGTGGGCGGTGGGCGGAAAACGCACCGCTCAGCCGACCGAGCCGACCGGGTGAAGGGGGCGCACGACTCCGAGGCCCCGCTCAGCCGACCGGGTCGATCGCACGCGGGGCGCCCGAGTCCGGCGGAAGGACTACGCCTCCAGCGCCGCCAGCTGCTCGGCGAACGGCACGACCGCCGGGGCCGAGGCCCGCGCGGCGACCGGCATCAGCACGGCCAGCTCCTTGGCCGCCCGCTCGATCCGCTCGGCCAGCCCCTGCGCCCCCCAGTCCTCAGAGGCCGCGTACACCCCGGTCGGGACGACCACCGCCCGCAGATACGCGAACAACGGCCGCAGCGCGTGCTCCAGCACCAGCGAGTGCCGCCCCGTACCCCCTGTCGCCGCGATCAGCACCGGCTTGCCCGCCAGCGCGTCCTTGTCCAGCACGTCGAAGAACGACTTGAACAGCCCGCTGTACGACGCGCTGAACACCGGCGTGACCACGATCAGCCCGTCGGCGCCGGCCAGCGCCCTGCCCGGGAACCCGTTGGTGAAGTTGTGGGCGATCCCGACGGCGAGGTCCCGCAGCTCGATCACCTGGACGTCCACCGGCGTCTGCCGGTCCACCGCGGCCGCCAACCGGTCGGCCAGCAGCCGGGTGGAGGACGGGACGCTCAGTCCCGCGGAGAGAACGACGAGCTTCATGCCACGGTCTCCTTCCGTGCGGCGTCGAGCAGGGACTGGTGGGTCGGCGCCTCCGGCACCTCGGCCGGACGGCCGTTCGCGAACTCCTTGCGCAGCACGGGCACGACCTCCTCGCCCAGCATGTCGAGCTGCTCCAGCACGGTCTTCAGCGGCAGCCCCGCGTGGTCCATCAGGAAGAGCTGGCGCTGGTAGTCACCGGCGTACTCCCGGAAGGCCAGCGTCTTCTCGATCACCTGCTGCGGCGAGCCCACGGTCAGCGGGGTCTGGTCCGTGAAGTCCTCCAGGGAGGGCCCGTGGCCGTAGACCGGCGCGTTGTCGAAGTACGGCCGGAACTCGCGGACCGCGTCCTGCGAGTTCTTCCGCATGAACACCTGACCGCCGAGCCCGACGATCGCGTGCTCCGGCGTGCCGTGCCCGTAGTGGGCGTAGCGCGCGCGGTACAGCTCGATCATCTGCTTGGTGTGGTCGGCGGGCCAGAAGATGTTGTTGTGGAAGAAGCCGTCGCCGTAGTACGCGGCCTGCTCGGCGATCTCCGGCGAGCGGATCGACCCGTGCCAGACGAACGGCGCCACGCCGTCCAGCGGCCGGGGCGTGGAGGTGAAGCCCTGCAGCGGCGTGCGGAACTTGCCCTCCCAGTCGACGACGTCCTCGCGCCACAGCCGGCGCAGCAGGGCGTAGTTCTCGATGGCGAGGTTGATGCCCTGCCGGATGTCCTGGCCGAACCAGGGGTAGACCGGGCCGGTGTTGCCGCGGCCCATCATCAGGTCGACCCGCCCGTCGGCCAGGTGCTGGAGCATCGCGAAGTCCTCCGCGATCTTCACCGGGTCGTTGGTGGTGATCAGGGTGGTGGACGTGGAGAGGATCAGGTTCTCCGTCCGCGCCGCTATGTAGCCGAGCATCGTGGTCGGGGACGACGGCACGAACGGCGGGTTGTGGTGCTCACCGGTGGCGAAGACGTCGAGGCCGACCTCCTCGGCCTTGAGCGCGATGGCGACCATGGCCTTGATCCGCTCGCGCTCGGTCGGCGTACGCCCCGTGGTGGGGTGCGGCGTGACGTCGCCGACCGTGAAGATCCCGAACTGCATGGTCGCTCACCCTCCAGGTTGTTGACGGTTCAACTATATCCGCCCAACGGTCCCCCGGCCCCGGATATTCCACCCCCTGCCGCAGCCCGCGCCCGCCCCTCAGGGCACCAGCACCAGCCGCCCCCGCACACCGCCCTCCGCCAGCCGGGCGTGCGCCTTCGCGGACTCCTCCAGGGGATAGGTCTCGGCCACCCGCAGGGTCAGCACCCCCTCGTCCACCAGCCGGACCAGCTCCGCCAGCTGCGCCCCGTCCGCACGCACCCCCACCGAGCCGGTCCGCACCCCGCGCACCGGGCCGGGGTGCGCCCCCGGCCGGACCCCGAGGTACACGCCCCAGTCGCGCACCCACTCCAGCGCCGGCTCGCCGAGCACCGCCGCGTCCAGCACCGCGTCCACAGCGCCCGGCCCGGCCCCGCCGCCCGTGAAGCGCGCGGCACCCAGCGACCGCACCAGCTCCTCGTCGCCCGCCCGGGCCTGACCGGTGACCTCGATCCCCCGGTGCGCGGCCAGCTGCACGGCGAACCCGCCGACCGCACCGGCCGCACCGGTCACCAGCAGGGACGCGCCCGGCGCGAGATCCAGCAGATCCAGGGCCTGCCACGCGGTCAGCCCGTTCAGCGGCAGGGTGCCCGCGTGCACCGCGTCCACCGAGGCCGGCGCCCCGGCCACGGCGTCCGCGTCCACGACGACGTACTCCGCGTGCGCCCCCAGCGGGTCGGAGACGCCCGGCACGAGCGCCACCACCGGGTCACCGGCCTGCCAGGCGGCGGCCACCCCCACCGCGTCCACCGTGCCGGCCACGTCCCAGCCGAGCCCGACGGTCTTCCCGGCCCCGCCGAACAGACCGGCGCGCAAGGCCGCGTCCACCGGGTTCAGCGCACCCGCGGCCACCTTGATCCGCACCTGCCGCGCCCCCGGCTCGGGCAGCGGCACCTCGGCGATCTCCACGGCCTCCGGACCACCGAACGACTTCACGACAGCAGCACGCATGTCAACTCTCCTGGAACTGAAGGGACTTGATGACGGGCGGGACGCTTTCCCGCCGGCAGCACCAACCCTAGGAGAGCTACTATCCACGGGTAAGTAGTTACCTGAGAGTGCGTAGCTTTACCCGGAGGTAGAGGCCATGGCGACCATGACGGCAGCCCAGCGGCGGGAGCAGGCCCGCGCCGACTACGACGCCTTCCTCCGCGAGTGCCCCACCAACCAGCTCCTCGGCCGGCTCAGCGACAAGTGGGTCAGCCTGGTCGTCGCCGCCCTGGCCACCGGCCCCCGGCGCTACAGCGACATCGGCCGCAGGATCGCCGGCGTCAGCCCCAAGATGCTCACCCAGACCCTGCGCACCCTGGAGCGGGACGGCGTCGTCAGCCGCACGGTCACCCCGTCCGTCCCGGTCCGCGTCGACTACGAACTCACCCCGCTCGGCGTCGGCCTCGCCGGCCTGCTGACCGCCGTGAAGCAGTGGGCGGAGACCCACTTCGACGAGGTACGCGCGGCCCGCGAACGCTACGACGCGGAGAACACCGCTCAGAACGCGTAGGCGTCCCCGGTGTCCAGGACCAGCACACTCAGCCGGTCGTCCGTGCGGTCCTTGTCCACCGCGCCCCCGCTCCACGCGGTCGCGACCTCCAGCGTCACCTCCGCCGGCCCCTTCCTCAGCCGCACCGGCACCCGCAGCTGCTCCCCCGGCGCGTCCTCGGTCAGCGCCCCGGTCCCGCACAGCACCGTCCGCTCGTCCTCGCGGACGCACCGGGCGGGCAGCCGCTGCGTGTCGGCCAGCGCCACCGACCAGCGCAGCCGCACGGTGGCGTCGGGGACGGGCCCGGGACCGTTGTCGCGCGGGGTGAGCCGCACCTCCACCTGGTCCCCGTTCATCACGACACTCCCGTGATAGGAGAGTGCGGCCTGGGGCACCGGAGCGGCGACGGCCGCCCCCGTCGCCATGAGAGAACCGGCGCACATCCCCGACACCATCCACATCCGCATCCGCACGCCGCTCACCACTTCACACTCGCGATCCGGTCCGGCGTACCCATGTATGCCACGCCGGCCGCCGCCCGAGCGCCCTCGAACAGGTGACGTACCACCGCGTGCGAAGCTGCCCGCATGCCGATCCTCCGCTCCGCCGCCCTCTTCGTCGTCGCCGCCGTGTTCGAGATCGGCGGTGCCTGGCTGATCTGGCAGGGCCTGCGCGAGCACCGCGGCTGGCTCTGGGCGGCCGGCGGAGTCCTCGCCCTCGGCGCCTACGGCTTCGTCGCCACCTTCCAGCCGGACGCCCACTTCGGCCGCATCCTGGCCGCGTACGGCGGGATCTTCGTGGCCGGCTCGCTGCTGTGGGGCGTGGTCGCCGACGGCTACCGCCCCGACCGCTGGGACATCACCGGGGCGCTGATCTGCCTCGCCGGGATGGCCGTGATCATGTGGGCCCCGAGGAACGGCGGCTGACCCTCGCCTACGCTGGACGAAGCCCCACCGCTGACAGACCTCAGGAGCAGCCCATGGCCACGCCCGCCCCGTCCGCAGCCTCCCGCATCGCCGTCGTCACCGGTGCGAGCAGCGGTATCGGCGCCGCGACGGCCCGGCAGCTCGCCGCGGCCGGCTACCGCGTCGTCCTCACCGCCCGCCGCAAGGACCGCATCGAGGCCCTCGCCGAGGAGCTCACCCAGGCGGGCCACTCGGCGGTGGCGTACCAGCTGGACGTGACCGACCGCGCGGCCGTCGACGAGTTCGCCACGGCCTTCCAGACCATCGGCGTGCTGGTCAACAACGCGGGCGGCGCGCTCGGTCTCGACCCGGTGGCCACGGCCGACCCGGCGGACTGGCGCACGATGTACGAGACGAACGTCCTCGGCACCCTGAACCTCACCCAGGCCCTGCTGCCCAAGCTGGAGGCGAGCGGCGACGGCGTGGTCGTGGTGGTGTCCTCGACCGCCGGCCACGGCACGTACGAGGGCGGCGGGGGCTATGTCGCCGCCAAGCACGGCGCCCATGTCCTCGCCGAGACCCTGCGCCTGGAGATCGTCGGCCGGCCGGTCCGCGTCGTCGAGGTCGCGCCCGGCCTGGTCATGACGGAGGAGTTCGCCCTGACCCGCTTCGGCGGCGACACCGAGCGGGCGGCGAAGGTCTACGAGGGCGTCGCCGAGCCCCTCACGGCCGACGACGTCGCCGACACCATCACCTGGGCGGTGACCCGCCCCAGCCACGTCAACATCGACCTCCTGGTCGTCCGCCCCCGCGCCCAGGCCTCCAACACCAAGCTCCACCGGGAACGCTGATGCCCGGCGACAGCGCCGAACAGCGCCGTCTGGCCCAGGAGGCCAAGGACGAACGCAAGGTCTGGTACTTCCTCGCCTACTTCCTCTTCGGCATCCACATCGTCGCCTTCGTCATGATCTACGCCGTCCGCCACGCGAAGTGAGCAGCGGGCGGAGGCGCGCCTGCGCGCGCCTCCGCCCGTCACATCCCCTCCTAAGCGCCTCAGCCCTTCACACAGACGACCTGCTTCAGTTTGGCCACCACCTCGACCAGGTCCCGCTGCTGGTCGATGACCTGGTCGATCGACTTGTAGGCGCCCGGGATCTCGTCCACGACGCCGGAGTCCTTGCGGCACTCCACGCCCCGCGTCTGGTCCTCCAGGTCCTTGGTCGAGAAGCGCCGCTTGGCCGCGTTGCGGCTCATGCGCCGACCGGCCCCGTGCGAGGCCGAGTTGAAGGCCCTCTCGTTGCCGAGACCCTTCACGATGTACGAACCGGTGCCCATCGAGCCCGGGATGATCCCGTACTCGCCGGAGCCGGCCCGGATCGCGCCCTTGCGGGTCACGAGCAGGTCCATCCCCTCGTACCGCTCCTCGGCGACGTAGTTGTGGTGGCAGGAGATCTCCGGCTCGAAGGTGGGCTTCGCCTTCTTGAACTCCTTACGGACGACGTCCTTCAGGAGCGCCATCATGAGCGTCCGGTTGTACTTGGCGTACTCCTGCGCCCAGAACAGGTCGTTGCGGTAGGCCGCCATCTGCGGAGTCTGCGCGACGAAGACGGCGAGGTCGCGGTCGACCAGGCCCTGGTTGTGCGGGAGCGTCTGGGCCACGCCGATGTGGTGCTCGGCGAGTTCCTTGCCGATGTTGCGGGAGCCGGAGTGGAGCATCAGCCAGACGGAGCCGTCCGTGTCCGTGCAGACCTCGACGAAGTGGTTGCCGCTCCCGAGCGTCCCCATCTGCTTCGAAGCGCGCTCCTGGCGGAACTTCACGGCCTCCGCGACGCCGTCGAACCGGCTCCAGAAGTCGCCCCACCCGCCGGTGGCCAGACCGTGGAAGTCGCCCGGGTCGACGGGATCCTCGTGCATCCCCCGGCCCACCGGGATCGCCTGCTCGATCTTCGACCGCAGCCGCGACAGGTCGCCCGGCAGGTCGTTCGCGGTCAGTGACGTCCTCACCGCCGACATCCCGCACCCGATGTCCACGCCGACCGCGGCCGGGCACACGGCGCCCTGCATCGCGATGACGGAGCCGACCGTCGCGCCCTTGCCGTAGTGCACGTCCGGCATCACGGCCAGGCCCTTGATCCACGGCAGGGTGGCGACGTTCTGCAGCTGGCGCAGGGCCACGTCCTCCACGGTGGCCGGATCGGTCCACATCCGGATCGGCACCTTCGCGCCCGGCATCTCCACGTACGACATGACTTCCTCGTTCCCCCGGAACCAGCAACAAAAGGCTTAAAAGCATCAAAAAGGAAAAGCAGTGCCGAGCGCGACGAAAAGGGACAAGGGACCGGCGTTCACGGCGGCGTGTGCGATACACATTGTCTCCAGGGGGCGCCCCGCCGCGGCAAGCGAATAAGCCGCGGGCCCCCGAAGCAGGACCACCGAGCGATCCGTCGAGAGGAGCCCGACCGTGCAGCGGAAGGCCTACGTATCCGGCACCGCCGCCCTCCTCGCGGCACTGCTGGCCGGCTGCACGAGCGGTTCCGGCAGCGACAGCGCCACGGACGACGCCAACCCGGGCAGCACCGGCACGGCCGCGGCCGTCGCCCAGCCCGGCAAGTACCGCACCCTCCCCGAGCCCTGCGGCGCGGTCGACCACGACACCCTCGGCTCGCTGCTGCCCGGCATCAAGCAGATCACCGACCCGGACCAGCGCGACAAGGCCTACCAGGGCGAGGCCGAGCTGACCTACGACACCGACCGCAAGGTCGGCTGCCACTGGAAGGTCGAGTCCGCGGACGCCACCGACCGCCTCTCCGTCGACCTCGAACGCGTGGTGTCGTACGACAACACGGTCAGCGACGACGACCAGGCGAAGCAGCTGTTCGCGGGCAAGGAGACGGCCGCCGACCTCCCCGAGCCGAGCGGCTCCCCGGCGGCGACCGGCACGCAGAGCCCGAGCCCGACGGCCACCCCGTCGGGCTCCGCGAGCGGCGCCGCCGCCGTGTCGGCCCCCTCGTCCCCCGCCGCGCCCTCCTCCGCCTCTTCCTCCGCGTCCTCGTCCTCGCCCTCGTCCGGCGCCCCCTCCGCCGATCTCCAGCCGCGCGTCCTCACCGACGTCGGTGACGAGGCGTATATCGACGACCAGCTGAGCACCTCCGGTTCGACGGCCGAGCAGCGGACGGTGACTGTGGTGTTTCGCACGTCCAACGTCGTCGTCACCATCGAGTACGAGGAGCAGCCGATGGCCACCGGAACGGTCCCGGACAGCAAGGAAATGCAGGACAGGGCCCGTAGTCTGGCCTCTCGGCTGGACGACGCGCTGGGCGGCTGACGGCCGCCGCGGTCCCATCGGCCGCCGCCACCAAAGCACTCGAACGGAAACCGCACAGCTCCTTCACCGCGTACGGTGGGCCCGCAGGAACCCGCACGAACACCGAGCGTCACGAGTGAAGGAACCATGCAGCGAGCAGCCATGCGAGACGTCCGTGCCCAGCAGGATCAGCGAACCAGGCGCCTGCGCCGCGCTCTTGTCTGCGCGGCCGCCGTTCCCGCGGTGCTGATCACGGCGGCCTGTTCCTCCGGCTCCGGCGACTCCAAGCCCAAGGGCGCCGGCGAAAGCACCCAGCAGTCGGCGAGCGACGGCTCGCAGTCCTCGGCGAGCGCCTCCCCGACCGTGCAGGCGGCGGCGTACAAGAAGCTCCCGGACCCGTGCGCGGTGGTGTCGGGCAACACGCTGTCCAACCTGGTGCCGAAGGGGACCAAGGCAGCCAAGAAGGGCACTTCGGACGATCCGGCCTCGCGTTCCTCCTGCTCCTGGAGCAGCCTGGACAACAACGGCGTCAAGGGCTCGCAGTTCCGCTGGCTGAACGTGTCCCTGCTGCGCTTCGACTCCGACGCCACCCGCGGCTCGGCCGAGTCCCAGGCGCACACGTACTACGCCCAGCAGGTCAAGGACGCGCAGGCGGTGTCCGGCGCGAAGAACGCCAGCACCGAACCGGTGTCCGGGGCGGGCACGGAGGCGACGGCCGTGCGGTACGACCTGCAGAAGAAGGAGGGCCTCTTCAAGCAGCAGACGGTCGTGGCCCGGGTCGAGAACGTGGTCGTCACCCTCGACTACAACGGGGCCGGTCTCGCGGGCGACAAGACGCCGGACGCCGGCGATCTGACCAAGTCCGCGGAGTCGGCCGCCAAAGAGGCCGTGGCGTCGGTCTCGTCCGCCAACGGCTCGTCCTCGGCGTCCGGTTCGGCCAGAAAGGCCCCCGCCTCGAAGTCGGCGCCCAAGTCGCCCTCTACCAGTGCTTCTCCGTCCAAGTCGGCCGCCGCGAAGAACTGACCGAAAGGGCTTACAACCCAACCGGAACCACGTTCGCCGCACGCGTGTGCCACCCTGTTGCGCGCAACAACACGCAAGGGGAGGGGATGACGAGTGGCCGCGCAACCGCAGCTGACTCGGATGCACCGCATACTCATCGGCGTGGTCGTGTCCGGCGCCTTGATCATCGCCGGCATCGGCTTCGCCGGCTCGTACGCGGCTGTCCGTGAACTGGCCATCAAGAAGGGCTTCGGGAACTTCTCCTATGTGTTCCCGATCGGCATCGACGCGGGCATCTGTGTCCTCCTTGCCCTCGACCTGCTGCTGACCTGGATCCGCATCCCCTTCCCGCTGCTGCGCCAGACGGCCTGGCTGCTGACGGCGGCGACGATCGCCTTCAACGGAGCCGCCGCCTGGCCGGACCCGCTGGGTGTGGGCATGCACGCGGTGATCCCGATCCTCTTCGTCGTCGCCGTCGAGGCCGCCCGCCACGCCATCGGCCGCATCGCGGACATCACGGCCGACAAGCACATGGAGGGCGTCCGCCTCACCCGCTGGCTGCTCTCCCCGGTGCCCACGTTCCTGCTGTGGCGCCGGATGAAGCTGTGGGAGCTGCGCTCCTACGAGCAGGTCATCAAGCTGGAGCAGGAGCGTCTCGTCTACCAGGCCAGGCTGCACAGCCGCTTCGGCCGGGCGTGGCGCAGGAAGGCCCCGGTGGAGTCGCTGATGCCGCTGCGCCTGGCCCGGTACGGCGTACCGCTGACGGAGACGGCCGCGGCGGGCCTGGCGGCGGCGGGGATCGAGCCGTTGCTGCTGCCGGCCGCGCCGCGGCAGACGGCGGCCGACGGGGGCCCGACGGCGGCCGTGCCGCAGCTGGCCGCGCCCGGTCCCGCCGGGGGCGGTCGCGCCGCCGGGGCGGCACGTATGGCGCCTCTCGGCGCGCAGCGCCAGGAAGCCCCCCTGGACGAGGAGAGCCCCTGGTTCCAGTCCCAGCGGGAGATCGAGTACCACGGCGGCTACGACCCCACCTACGAGCCTCCCCCGGAGCCCCAGTACGAGCCGGAGGAGCAGTACGAGGACTGGTACGAGGACCAGCCGCCGGAGCAGTTCCAGCAGCCCTCCCCGGAGGAGACCGGCAGCTTCCCCATCCCGGTGGGCCCGAACCGCACCCGCGAGCTCGGCGAGGGCGGCGGCAGTCCCCAGCCGGATCCGACCGAGGACGACTACTACCAGGTCTTCCGCAAGTCGATCGACGGCAGCTTCCCCACCCCGCACCAGTTCGGCGACGCGGTGGAGGCGACCTACGGGACCCCCCTCCCCGCCCGGGAGACCGACCGTATGGTCAACCGCTTCACCAACCGCTTCAACGCGGAACTCGAAGAGGACCACATCGCGTAGGAAGCGCGAAAAGCGCCCGGTGCCGAAACGGCACCGGGCGCTCTCGTCTCCGTGGACCGCGTCGGGAGTTGCCACGGGGGGAGACCAGGGACCTCATCAGCAAACGGGGATTG
>NZ_JBSGDB010000253.1:0-12581 GCF_053602155.1 Streptomyces sp. NPDC004561 | reverse complement strand
CGCCCGACCCCGGCCCCGAACGCCACCCGAACCGAACGGTGGACGACCCCTCGGCCTCGGACTCCCCACCCACCCCCGCCCGCCGGCGAACGTCCGGGTCGCCGGCCGTTCCAGATCGCTGGGCAGCTCGGCCACGGTGGGCCAGCCGGCCAGCTCCCGCGCCCGGCGGGCGGCCAGGTCACCGGAGCGTACGGCCTGTTCGGTCTCCACCAGCAGCGCGGTGCCGGGGGCCGCCTCCTCGGGCAGCACCTGGTCGAGGTCGCCGGCACAGGCGCAGCCGGCCGTGATCTCCTGCCAGAGCAGTCCGATGCTCCAGCCGTCGACCACCGCGTGGTGGGCGAGAACGGTCAGGACGGCGTGCCCGGGGCGCACCCGGGTGAGGACGAAGAGCACCGGCGGGCGCTCGTAGGGGCGCAGCAGGCCGGGGGCGGCCGGGGTGAGCAGCCGGTGCACCACGTCCACCGGGTCGGTGCCCGCCGGCTGGGCGGGCAGGTCCTGCTCCACGAGCACCGGCTCCCACAACGGCAGGACGCGGCAGCCGAGTTCGGCGGTGTTCGGGTCCCGGGTGAAGACGGTGCGCAGCGCCGGGTGGCGGCGGGTGAGCCGCGCCAGTACGGCGCGCAGCCGGTCCTCGTCGAGCCGGCCGGTGACGTCGGCGCTGACCATGACGTGGAACGGGGAGGGCTTTCCGGAAAGGGCCCCCTCGGCGGAGAGCATTCCTTCCTGGGCCCGGGTGACCCGGGTGTCGAAATTCCCGGCCGAATCATCGGCCGCGACTGCGGTGTCCGGACTCGCCTGGAGGGATGTCACGTCGGTCGTCCTTACTCGTCTGTGCGGGCTCACGACAGCGGGCAGTGGGTTCACGAACAGTCTGTGGAGCGGGGTGCCGGGGCGTCCCGGCAGCGGGACGGCAATTCCCCCGGCGCACCGGCCGGTCAGGAAATTGCCGGGCCATTTCCGGGGTGTTGTGCGAATGCCCGCTCATTCGGGGTGAAGCGGACCGGCAGCCTGCTGAATCCGGTCAGGAAATTGGAATGGAAACGGGCCGGCGGTCCGGTGATCTCGAATTCCGTGGTGTAGGTCCTGAGCGCCTCCAGCAGCGCGGTCACCTCCACCCGGGCCAGATGGGCGCCGAGGCAGAAGTGCGGCCCGTAGCCGAAGGCCATGTGCTTGTTGGGGGTGCGCGCCAGGTCGAAGCGGTCCGGGTCGTGGAAGACGGTCTCGTCCCGGTTGGCCGAGGAGTGCCACACGGTCACGATGTCGCCGGGCTCGATCCGGCGGCCGCCCAGCTCCACGGGTTCCACCGCGGTACGGCCGAAGTGCATGGCCGGGCTGGCCCAGCGCAGTGCCTCCTCGCAGGCCGTCCCGGCGCCGACCCGGCCCTCGCGCAGGGCGGCCCACTGGGCGGGCTCGTGGGCCAGGGTGTGCACGACGTCGTTCATGGTGAGCCGGCTGGTCTCGTCGCCGCCGAGGATCAGGCTGTAGCAGTTGAGCACGATCTCGTCGGTGCTCAGCGGCTCGCCGTCGATGCGGCTGTTGGCGAGGACGGTGATGACGTCGTCGCTGTCCTGGCCGCGGCGCCGCTCCATCAGGTCGGTGAAGTAGAGCAGGATGTCGTTGCGCGCCGACCAGCTCTCCTCGGCGGTCTGCCCGGCGTGCTCGGCGCTGAGGGCGGACCTGATCCGGGGGATGAGGTAGCGGCGGTCGGACTGGGGGACGCCGAGCAGGTCGGCGATGGTGTACAGCGGGATGTGGTCCGAGACCCGGGCGGCGAAGTCGCACTCGCCCTTGCGGACCGCCGCCGCGACCAGCTTGCCGGTGTTGCGGCGCACCCGCTCGGAGATCCCGGCGAGGGCGCGCGGCGAGAAGGCCCGCAGCAGGACGTTGCGGATGTCCCGGTGGCGCTTGCCGTCGGTCACCGCGCACATCAGGCCCGCGGCGGAGTCGCCGCCGGCCAGCAGGGTGACCAGGACGTTGCCCTTCTCCGAGGTGAAGCGCCGGTTGTCCCGGTAGACGGCTTGAAGGTCCGCGTACCGGCTGACGACCCAGAATCCGGGGCGGCCGGGGGCGGCGGGGTGCCGGTGGACGGGGGACTCGTGGCGCAGCCGGCGCCAGTAGCCGCTCAGGTCGGGGCCGAGGAACGTCTCCGGGTCCGTCAGGTCCACCGCGTCCAGGTCGGCCGTTTCCTGAGCGGCCGGATGCAGGGTTGGGCTGGACATGGAACCAGACCTCCGTTCGACGGCCGCTGAATGCACCTCGATTGCAGTGCACGGAGCGCCCGCTCAACAGGCAGGGCACCGGCAATTGCGAGCCACGGCGAATGCCCGGGCGATGCCTGGACCGGGCCGGGTGGATTCAGGAGCATGGGGCGACCCCCGGCATGAGTTTCGCGATCCGCCGCGCGGGTCCGGGAATGTCCGGCTACGGGATCGAGGAGGCACGCGGTGAGTGACACGGCGAAACCAGAAGACGGCACCGGAACCGGTGGTGCCGGGGAGAGCGGACCGCGCTCGCTGTGGCGGAACGCGGACTACGTGGGCTGGCTGACCGGGAACACGCTGTCGTCCGTCGGCACGAGTGTGTCGGCCATCGCCTATCCGCTGCTCGTGCTGTCCCTGACCGGCTCCGTGTCCAAGGCGGGCCTGATCGGCTCCGCCAACCTGATCGGCATCCTGGCCAGCGCCCTGTGGGGCGGTGCGCTGGCGGACCGGGTGTCCCGGCGGGCCATCCTGGTCGTCGGTCCGCTGCTGCAGGCGGTGACGCTGGGCGCGGTCGCCTGGGCGGTCCGCGCCGACCGGGTGGCGCTGCCGGTGCTGGCCGGGGCGGCGCTGGTGAGCGGGCTGTGCTCGGGTGTCGTCCTCGGGGCGAGCACCCCGGCGCTGCGGCGCGTCGTGAGCGCGGAGCAACTGCCCGCCGCCAACGGGCAGGCGATGGCGCGGGACATGGCGGCGCAGCTGCTGGGTGCCCCGCTCGGCGGCTGGCTGTTCGCCGTGACGCGCTGGCTGCCGTTCGGGGCGGACGCGGTCTCCTTCGTGTGCGCCGCGCTCGGCGCGCTGAACATCCGCCGGCCGCTGGGGCCGGACCGCGCCGAGCGCGAGCAGCGGGGTACGACGATGCTCCAGGACGTGGGCGCGGGGCTGGCGTTCGTCCGGGACCAGCCCTTCCTCAGGTTTGTCGTGATCATGGCATCCGTGATGAACATGGTGGCGCAGGCGTTCCTGCTGCTGCTCGTCGCGCTGGTCCGGCACCGGGGCGGCGGGGCGACCGCGGTCGGCGTGGTCACGGCGATGACGGTGGCCGGCGGTCTGGTCGGCTCGGTGTTCGCCCCGGCCGTGGCCCGCCGCTTCCGGCCCCGGCCGCTGCTGTGCTCGGGCGTGTGGGTGTTCACGGCGGGACTCGTCGCGGCCGCCGCGGTGCCCGAGTGGTGGCAGATCGCGGTGGTGGTGTGCCTGGCCCAGGTGGCGACCGTCCCGGTCAACATCGTGCTGCAGAGCTATGTCATGCGGCTCGTGCCGGACCGGCTGCTCGGGCGGGTGGCCGCGGTCAACCGGTTCGGGGCGTACGCGCTGGAGTGGGTGGGGCCGTTGCTGGCCGGCCTGCTCGCCGCGGTGTTCGGTGTGGCGTGGGGGCTGGCCGCGCTGCTGCTGGTCCTGGTGCCGCTCGCCGTCGCGCTGATGACGTCCAGGGCGCTGGACGTGCTGGCCGTGCCGCTGGACCGGGTGGCCGAGCTGGGTTCGTCCGTTCCCGAGGCGGAGGAGGCCGGTGCGGTGGGGCGGTGACCGCCGGTCTCCCGCCGTGGTGGGGCGGCGTACCCGGGGACGGTTCCCGGGTACGCCGCCCTCACGCGTCAGGCCGACAGGGCCGGTACCGGCACCGGCACCGCGTCCGGGGTGCGGGTGGTGGTCAGGACCGCTCGGACGTGGTGCAGGAGGCGGTACTCGTAGCGGGAGCCGCGTACCACCTGGAGCAGGGAGGAGTCGGCCAGGTCGGCGAGGACCTCCAGGACCTCCAGGTCGGTCAGGCCGGTGTCCGTGGGGCCGAGTTCGTCGACGCTGAAGCGCCACACCTCGTGGTGCCGGGCCAGCCGGTCAAGGAGCCGCTGGTGCCGTTCGTCGAGCAGCTCCAGGCTCCAGCGCAGGCTGGCCTCCAGGGTGCGCTGGTGCGGGAGCACCGAGCCGTCCGCCGAGCCGAGCAGCCGCATGGCGCGGTGGTCGGCGAGCAGCACGGACAGCGGCACGATCCGCAGCCGGTGCGCGGCGAACTCCATGAACCGCGGCAGCCCGTCCAGCTGGCGCACCAGCTCGGCGACCTGCGGCAGCTGCCGGGTCAGGTCCAGTGTCGGGCAGCTGGTGCGCAGCCGGTCCACCAGCAGGGCCACGGCGGCGTCGTCGGGCAGCGGGGGCAGCTCGCAGAGCGCGGCCTCCGGCAGTACCGGTGTGCGCCGGGCGGTGACCAGGATGCGCAGCGCGGGGCGCTCGCCCAGCAGCCGGTCCACCAGCGCCGGCACGGTCCGGGTCAGATGTTCGGCGTTGTCCAGGATCAGCAGCTGGTGCCGGCCGCGCGGGTCCGGGCCGGCCGTGAGCGGTGCGGTGGCGCAGTGCAGCGCCTGCTCCAGTGCCGTCTGCCCGTCCAGGTCCCGCTCCCGGGGCACCCGGCCCATCTCCGCGACGGCTATCCCGTCGGGGAAGCGGTGCATGAACCGCTCGGCCGCGGCGAGTGCGACCCGGGACTTGCCGACACCGCCGGGGCCGGTCAGCACCACGGTCTGATGGCTGGTCAGCAGCTCGCCCAGCCTGGCGATCTCGTCCTCCCGGCCGATGAGGGAGGTGCGCGGCGGCCGGGTGCCCTGCCAGTCGACCTCGCCGGGCTCGACGAGCTGGAGCCATTCGGCCGCCATTCCCGATGCGGCCCCGAGTTCCTCGACCGGCGCGGTGCGCAGCCGTTCCTTGAGGTCGGGGTCGAGCACCTCCAGCAGCATGTCGACGGAACTGCGGCGCGGGCGCTGGATCAGACCGCGTTCGAAATTCCTGATCGTGCGCACGCTGATCCCGGAGCGCTCGGAGAGTTCCTCCTGGGTGAGGCCCGACTGGAGGCGCAGCCGGAGCAACAGGTTGTCGATCAAAACGGTTCACCCCCATTGGGCGACGGGCAGCTTTCCCGCCCGGTGATCCGGGCCAGGCCTGGTACACACGAGTGTTCGCCCTCCCGTTCCTGTGGACGTACCGCCCGGGTACCGCGCCGCCGTAGCCCGGCAGGACCGGCGCGGGCCGGCCGGTCCGTGGCCTGGTGAAAGCCCTGATGGGGGCGGGTGCCGGACGCAGGGGGACCGGCGCGTGGGGCGGTACGGGATCGGGGGCCGGCAGGGGGAACGGGCGGCGGCTGGCTGAATGGAAGCGGTGCTTCCGGGCTTGCGGAGATGACCGGGGGACGTCGGAACGGCTTTCGATCTCCGGTTGTCCTGCGGATTTCCGGTGAAAGGGGGTAACGGCGGCGGGCTGTGGTTACCGTACGGGTTGAGCCATATGCTCCCCGAAGTTGGCGGGATATGATCACGCCCCCGGGGGGTATGGGGAGACGCTTGCGTTCAGGTGGGGAGGACGTGTGAGCGATGGCTGGGCAAAACGTTTGCGCTTCAATATTCTCGGCCCGCTGGAGGGGTGGCACGGCAGCGAGCGGATCGAGGTCGGCGGACTGATCCAGCAACGCATCCTGGTGGCCCTGCTGCTGGATCCCGGCAAGCGGCTGACCGTGTCCCGGCTGGTGGAGGCGGCCTGGGCGGAGGAGCCCCCGGTGACCGCCGTGCACCAGGTGCGCAAGGCCGTGGCCGATCTGCGCCGCAAGCTCCCGGGCGGCAAGGAACTGCTGCTCACCGACGGCCCCAGCTATGCCCTGGCCACCGATGTGCCCCTGGACATAGGGGAGTTCGACCGGCTGGCCGGCGAGGCGCGGACGGCGGCGGAGCAGGGGCGCCCGCGGGAGGCGGTACGGCACCTGCGCGAGGCCGTCGCCCTGTGGCGCGGGCGGGTGCTCGACGGCATCGGCGGCCCGCTGGTCGAGGCGGCCGCCGTGGTGCTGGAGGAACGCCGGCTCAGCGCCATGGAGCGGTACTACGAGCTGCGCCTGTCCCTCGGTGAGACCTCCGAACTCCTGTCCGAGCTACGCGAGCAGACCAGCCGTTACCCGCTCCAGGAGTCCCTGCGCGGGCACCTGATGCTGGCGCTGTACCGGTCCGGGCGGCGCGCGGAGGCGCTGGAGGAGTACGGCAGGGTGCGCACGCTTCTGGTGGAGGAGCTCGGCATCGAGCCCGGCCCGAAGCTCGCCCGGCTGCACGAGGACATCCTGGTCGAGAACCCGGAGCTGGCCGCCCCCGCCGTCCCCGCCGCTCCCCCGGCGCCGGCCGCCGCGCCCGAGCCGGAGCCCGCCCGCCGGCAGGCGCCGGACGCCCCGCGCATGCTGCCGTACGACCTGTCCGACTTCGTCGGCCGGGAACGGGAGCTGGCCCTGCTGCTGGAGGGCGCCCGGCGCTGCGAGCAGCGGGGCCGGGGCGCCCGGGTGGTGGCGATCGATGGCATGGGCGGTGTGGGCAAGACCAGCCTCGCCGTGCGCGCCGCCTATCTGCTCGCCGACGAGTATCCCGACGGCCAGCTCTTCATCGACCTGCGCGGATACGCCCCGGACGAGCAGCCGGTCGGCCTGGCCCCGGCGCTGGGGATGCTGCTGCGCGGGCTCGGCATCCCGATGGAGCAGATCCCCGACGACGAGGTGGGCCGTACGACGCTGTGGCAGTCCGCGCTCGCCGGGCGGCGGCTGCTCATCCTGATCGACAACGCCGCCGACGCCGGTGTCGTGCGCGGCCTGCTGCCCACCTCGCCGGGCTGTCTGGTGCTGGTCACCAGCCGGGCCCGGCTGGTGGAGCTGGACGGCGCGGAGTGGGTGGCGGTCGACGTACTGGCCCCGCGCGAGAGCCGGATCCTGGTCGGGGAGCTGCTGGGCGCCGAGGCGGCCGCGGCGGACCCGGAGACCGCCGCCGAACTGGCCCGGCTGTGCGGGCATCTGCCGCTGGCGATGCGGATCGCCGCCGCGCGGCTGCGCAACCGCCGGCAGTGGACGCTGCCGTACCTGGTGGCCCGGCTGCGGGACGAGAACCGCAAGCTGGACGAGCTGAGTTCGGGCGAGCGCGGGGTGGCCGCCACCCTGCGCCTGTCCTACCAGGTGCTGCCCGAGGACTGCCGGGCGTCCTTCCGCATCCTCTCGCTGCATCCCGGCAACGAGATCGACGTCAACTCCGCGGCCGCCCTGCTCGACCTGGACGTGTGGGACGCCGAGGACCATCTGGAGAAGCTGCTCGACGCCCAGCTGCTGCAGCAGCCGGAGCTGGGCCGCTACACGTACCACGACCTGGTCCGCAGCTTCTCGCGCGGGCTGAGCCGGGAGCTGCCCGAGGACCGGCGGGACGAGACGTCCGCGGTGCGGCGGCTGATCGAGTACTACCTGTGCGCCACCGAGTCGGCCTGCGAGCTGCTCTACCCCGGCCGCAGCCGCAGGAACAGCGGCATCGACGCCGGCGCGGCGGCCGGGCTGGTGCCGGGGTTCGGCACGCCGGACGACGCGCGGAGCTGGTTCGACCGCGAGCACATCACGCTGACCTCCGTGGTCAAGCTCGCCGTGCGGGAGGGCTACCAGCGGCACGCGGTCTGGCTCGCCCGCGGCATCACCTTCTACCTCAACGCCCGGGGCAACCTGAACCTGTTCGCGGAGCTGAGCCGCACGGCGGTGGCCGCGGCCCGGGACCTCGAGGACGACGCTTTGCTTGGCATGTGCCTGTCCAACCTTGGGGTGTCGTGCTGGAAGCTCGGCCTGTACACCGAGGGCATCAAGGCCGCCGAGGAGGGCCAGGAGATCGCCCGGCGCACCGGCGACCAGTCCACCCAGGCGCACTGCAAGGGCAACCTCGGCCACTTCCACAGCCTGCTCGGCCGCTACCCGGAGGCGCTGGACCATCTCCGGTCGGCGGTCGCGCTGGAGCGGGAACTGGGCACCCCGCGCGCGGAGGCGGCCACCCTGACCCTGCTCAGCGCCCTGTACGAGCAGTGGGGCCGGTACCGGGAGGCGGTGGACTCCGCGCGCCGGGCCGTCGAGCTGATGCGGCGGCTCGGCCAGCACGAGAACGCGTTCGTCGCCCTGACCGACCTGGCGCTCGCCCTGGTGGGCCTCGGCGACGACGTCCTCGCCGAGGAGTGCCTCGGCGAGGCCCGCGGGCTGTGCGTCGGGGACAGGGAGGCGGGGCAGGTCGCCGTGACGCTGGCCCTCTCCGCGGAACTGGCCCAGCGGCGGGGGGACCGGGACGAGGCGGGGGTCTTCGCGGAGCAGGCGCTGGAACTGGTGGGGCAGAGCACCTCGCCGACCAGGCGGGCCAAGGCGGAGAACATGCTCGGCCGGCTGATGCACGAACGGGGCGAGCACGAGCGGGCGTTCGGCCTGCACAGCGGCGCCT
Source organism: Streptomyces sp. NPDC004561 (assembly GCF_053602155.1). Lineage (NCBI taxonomy): Bacteria > Bacillati > Actinomycetota > Actinomycetes > Kitasatosporales > Streptomycetaceae > Streptomyces > Streptomyces sp. NPDC004561. The sequence goes on along the minus strand of NZ_JBSGDB010000253.1, from coordinate 4,087 downwards.
ACGAGACCGCCGTGAGCGTCGGCTACCGGGTCGAGGAGGCGTACTCGCTGGCGGGGATGGCGGTGGCGGCCGGGGCGCTGGGCGACGCGGAGGCGGCCGCGGAACAGTGCGCCGAGGCGGAGCGGATCTTCGAGCAGCTCGGGGTCCCCGCCGCCGTCCGGCGGGGCACGGCCGGACGGGTCAGCCCCGCGGCGCCAGTGTGACGGAGGTCGGGCCGTTGTCCTCCGCGAGCGCGTGGTGCCCGGCGGCGCCGTGGCTCCGGCCGTCCTGCAGGTGCACGGTCGTCGCGGTGGTGGCACCGAGGAGCAGGGCGAGGAGGGCGGTGCCGGCGAAAGCGGAGAACTTCTGCATCATCACTCCTGGTGGGCTGGTCGTCCGCCTGGTGGCTTCCGATGGGTCCAACCCTGGCAGCGGGCGATCCCGCGGCGATCCCGCGCCGCTACCGCGCCCCGCGGTATCGGGAGTATCGGCAGGTCAGACCTGTTCCCGGGGCCGGCAGGAGAGCAGCCGGGCGCCGTTCGGGCCGAGGACCACCTCCGCGACGGTCTCCCCCGACGCGTGCCCCCGCAGATCCAGCTCGCCGCGGACCACGGAGCGCACCAGGGCGAGCTGCGCGGGGGACAGCGCGGCCGGTACCCGGACGCCGTCCGCGCGCAGGTCGGTGACGCTGACGACCTCGTGCATGCCGTCCGCGGTGACGGAACGGACTTCGATGGGCATGCGTCCCCTCCTCAGGAACGGCCGGCGAAGGCCCGGCCGGCGGGCAGCGCCGGGGCGAGGATGTCATGCACCACCTCGAGCAGCGCTTGAGGCCCGGTGTGCGGGAAGGCGTGGCCGCCCGGCAGCATCGTCAGGCCGAACCCGCCGGCCGCGCAGCGCCGCCAGCGCGGGATCTGCTCGGGCGGTGTGATGCTGTCCTCCGTGCCGCCGAAGACGTGCAACGGGCAGTCCAGCGGCACGGGTTCGGGATTGTGGTAAGCCTCCGCGTACGCCAGGTCCGCCCGGATCGCGCGCATGATCTCCCGCAGGAACGACGGGTACTCCAGCAGCTCCTCCGGCAGGCCGCCGTTGGCGATCAGCCAGGCGCGCAGCCGGTCGTCGTCCGCGGTGGACATCGTGCGCAGCGACGGCACCTGCGGGGCCCGGGCGCCCGAGATCAGCACGGCGAGCGGCGCCGGCTCCCCGCGCGCCTGGAGCCGCCGGGCGACCTCGTAGGCGAGGGAACCGCCGAGGCTGTGCCCGAACAGGGCGTAGGGCACGTCCAGTTCGGCGCGCAGGCCGTCGTACAGCTCCTCGATCAGCGCGTCCACGTCCACGGGCAGCGGCTCCCGGTCGCGGGTGCCCCGGCCGGGCAGTTCCACGGGGGCCATCTCCAGCCCCTCCGGCAGATGCCGGCGCCAGCCGGAGAAGGCACCGGCCCCGGCGCCCGCCTGCGGCACGCAGATCAGCCGGATCCGGGGCTCGCCGGCGGCGTACCTGCCGCTGATCCACGGGTTGTGCGACACCACGCTCACGCTCCATCTCATGTCCGACGACGGGCATCCGCATCCGCAGCATCGCCGTGCGCGCCGTCTGCGGCCAGGCAGAACAGCAGGCAGAATCCCGGCAGTTACGGCCTCTCGCGCGGCCCGCAGTTGCCCCGCGCCTGCCTGGAGACAGCGGCCCGCCGCGCTGAAGACTCGGCCTGTCAGACGGACCGCAGAAGGCAGGAGGCAGGCCCATGGTCGCAGCGCACCCGGCAGCCGACGAGGAAGCACTGCTCGACTGGAACGAAAGCCCCATCGGGCCGCCGCCCCTCGCGGTCCGGCGGGTGACCGAGAACGCCCACCGGCTGCACCGCTACCCGCGCGGCCTGACGGAGGAGGTCACCGCGCTGGCCGCCACGCACTTCGGGGTGGCCGCCGACCAGGTGCTGCTGACCGCCGGCGTGGACGAGGCGATCGACATGACGCTGTCGCTCGCCGACCGCGCCTTCGGGCCGCGGCCCGGGTTCGACGGCTACCCGGACCGGGCGGCGGCCAACGGCAAGCCGTTCGTGCCGATCCCGCTCGGCCCCGACTGGCAGCCCGCCCCCGGCCTCGACCCGAGCCTCGGCGCGCGGGACATCGTCTACCTGGCCCAGCCGGGCAACCCCACCGGCAACCTGGTGCCCGCCGAGTGGCTGGCGGCCGTCCGCGCCGCCGCGGGATACGTCTTCGTGGACGAGACCTACCAGGAGTTCTCCTCCCGCCCCAGTGTGCTCGACGGGCTGGGCCCGGACGGACCCGAGGAGGGCCTGCTGGTCTACCGCAGCTTCTCCAAGGCCGCCGGTCTCGCCGGGATCCGGCTCGGCTGCCTGATCGCCTCCCGGGCGACGATCGCCCGGCTGGAGCCGCTGCGCCGGTTCATGCCGATCGACGCCGTCAGCCTGCACGCCGGCGCCGGACTTCTCGCCGGCCCCGAGTTCCTGACCGAGCTGGCCGCCTATGTGCGCGCGGCCCGCACCGAGCTGTGCGCGGTGCTGCGCGGCAGCGGCCTGTTCGCCGAGGTCCGCGACACCGAGACCAACTTCGTCCTGGCGCGGCCCGCCGACCGGGTCGGCGAGGCGCTCGCCCGCCGGCTCGACCTCGACCGGGTCCGGGTCAAGGACTGCTCCGTGATCGGCCTGCCCGGCTGGCTGCGGATCAGCGTCGGCTCCCGCGACGACCAGGCCCGCCTGGCTCGCAGCCTGGAGCACGTCGCCGCGGCGCGGGCCGCCGTGTTCTCCCCGGAGACCGTCTTCGCGTAGGCCACCGCCTCGCGCCGGTGACCTCTTCGTGCCGGCCACCGGCCGTCCGAGTCCCCGTGCGCACGGGTCGCACCGACCGCGCACGTCACCGCTCACGCACCACCGCTGACGCAATCCCGTTCACCGCCCCGGCCGGGGACCTCCCGGCCGTACATCCTGAGGAAGGCGAGTCACCCATGCTCACCGACGACTTCGAGCGCCGTCTGATCGACAACACCCAGCCGGTCCGCCAGTTCTTCCTGGCCCAGGCGCTGCACCACGCCATGCACGAGGGCCTGTTCGCCGACCTCGAGGAGCACCCCGGCTCGACCGCGGAGGCGGTGGCCGAGCGGCTCGAACTCGACGCCTACCGGGTCGGCGGGCTGCTGCGCTATCTGCGCAACGAGGGCTACACGGTGCTGGAGGACGGCTGGTCCCTGAGCGCCAAGGCCAAGGAGGTGCGGACCTTCGCGCCCTGGTACGAGATGCTCGTCGGCGGCTACGCCCCCTCCATGGACCAGCTCGGCGAGGTGCTGCGGGACGGCAGCCGCTACGCCTCCCGCAACACCACCAAGGTGGGCGAGGGCAGCTGCGGGATCGGCGCCTACGACGCGCTGCCGCTGGTGGAGAAGCTGCTGGACCCCGCGGCCGCGGACCGCCCGGAGACGATCGTGGACCTCGGCTGCGGCGACGGCAGCTTCCTGATGGACCTGCTGGTCGCGCAGACCGACCTCAAGGGCCTCGGCGTCGAGCCGCACGAGGGCTCGATCGTGCTCGGCAAGCGCCGCCGCGCCGAACTCGGCCTGGAGGACCGGATGCAGATCGTCCAGGGCGGTGCCCAGGACGCGCTCGGGCTCGACCTGCCGGAGAACGGGCGCGGGATCTGCTTCATGACGGCGTTCGTGCTCCAGGAGCTGATGCAGCAGCAGGGCGAGGAGGCCGTCGAGGAGCTGCTCGCCACGACCTTCGAGCGGTACCCGGAGGCCCGCTGGCTCGTCGTGGAGATGGACCACCAGCCGCTCGCCCCCGTCATGGGCAGCCACGGCCTGGCCCTGACCTTCTACAACCCGTACTTCCTCATCCACACGGTCACCGAGCAGCGTCTGGAGACCCGTGAGTGGTGGGACCGGCTCTTCGAGCGCCTCGGTCTCACCGCGCAGGCCGTCGCCACGCCCGACCCGCGGGCGGACTCCACCGGTCTGCAGTTCGGCGTCCTGCTGGCGAAGAAGCGGTAACCCCGCCGCCACGGGCCCGTGTCGGGGGGGGGGCCCCCCCCTGGTGGGGGGCCCCCCCCTCCGAGCGCGGCGCCGCCCCCGCCCCGCCAAGGCCCCCCCCCCCGCG
>NZ_JBSGDB010000252.1:0-12601 GCF_053602155.1 Streptomyces sp. NPDC004561 | reverse complement strand
TTCGCGCTCTGGGTCATGTCACCACTCCGTACACACATCGACCCTCGGTGCTGCCGGTCCGGAGTGATGTTTCACGTGAAACATCGACCCGCCCGGATCGGCTCAGCTCTGCTCGGCCCACCACTCCTTGAGGGCGGCCACCGCGGCGTCGTGCTCCATCGGACCGTGCTCCAGCCGCAGCTCCAGCATGTGCTTGTACGCCTTGCCGATGACCGGGCCCGGTCCGACGCCCAGGATCTCCATGATCTGGTTGCCGTCGAGGTCCGGGCGGATCGCGTCCAGCTCCTCCTGCTCCTGGAGCTGGGCAATGCGCTCTTCAAGCCCGTCGTAGGCCCGGGACAGCGCGGCCGCCTTCCGCTTGTTGCGGGTGGTGCAGTCGGAGCGGGTCAGCTTGTGCAGGCGGTCCAGCAGCGGGCCGGCGTCACGGACGTAGCGGCGGACCGCCGAGTCCGTCCACTCCCCGGTGCCGTAGCCGTGGAAGCGCAGATGGAGTTCGACCAGTCGTGAGACGTCCTTCACCAGCTCGTTGGAGTACTTCAGGGCGGTCATGCGCTTCTTGGTCATCTTGGCGCCGACCACCTCGTGGTGGTGGAACGAGACCCGGCCGTCCTTCTCGAAGCGGCGGGTGCGCGGCTTGCCGATGTCGTGCAGCAGCGCGGCCAGCCGCAGCGCGAGGTCGGGCCCGTCCTGCTCCAGGGCGATCGCCTGCTCGAGGACGATCAGCGTGTGCTCGTAGACGTCCTTGTGCCGGTGGTGTTCGTCACTCTCCAGGCGCAGCGCCGGCAGCTCGGGCAGCACATGGTCGGCGATCTTGCTGTCCACGAGCAGGGACAGGCCCTTGCGCGGGTGCGCGGAGAGGACCAGCTTGTTCAGCTCGTCCCGGACCCGCTCCGCCGACACGATCTCGATTCGCCCTGCCATCTCGGTCATGGCGGTGACGACCTCGGGAGCGACGGCGAAGTCCAGCTGGGCCGCGAACCGTGCGGCCCGCATCATCCGCAGCGGATCGTCCGAGAACGACTCCTCCGGCGTGCCCGGCGTACGCAGCACACGGGCCGCGAGGTCCTCCAGGCCACCGTGCGGGTCGATGAACTCCTTCGCCGGCAGCGCCACGGCCATCGCGTTGACGGTGAAGTCACGGCGGACGAGATCCTCCTCGATGGAGTCGCCGTACGAGACCTCGGGCTTGCGCGAGGTGCGGTCGTACGCCTCCGACCGGTAGGTGGTGATCTCGATCTGGTAGCCGCCCTTGTGCGCGCCGACGGTGCCGAAGGCGATCCCGACCTCCCAGACGGCGTCCGCCCAGGGCCGGACGATCTTCAGTACGTCCTCGGGGCGGGCGTCGGTGGTGAAGTCCAGGTCGTTGCCGAGCCGGCCGAGCAGCGCGTCGCGCACCGAGCCGCCGACCAGGGCGAGGCAGAACCCGGCCTCCTGGAATCGGCGGGCGAGGTCGTCGGCGACCGGCGCCACCCGCAGCAGCTCGGTGACCGCGCGCTGCTGCGCCTGGCTCAGGGCGGAGGGAGTGTCTTCGTTGGGGTTCGGCACAACAGAAGAGGGTACGTGCACCGGGCGATCCGGGGCGCCCCCATAAAGGCCGGGCCGCCCACGGCGAGGGGTGCGGACAGCTACCGGCATACCCGTGCAAGCACTTCTCTTGCGGCGTTCGGCCGCTCTTCCCGCGATACTGGACATAGAGGACGGGTCGTCGCCGTCCTCTGATCTTGTGGCGGAGACCGCGGCACTTCCGCTCGGCGCGCATCGTTACCATGCGTGGACGCACATTCCGACGACCACTGACGACGAGGGACGGGCGAGCGCGTGGCCGAGGCGGCTGACATCCAGGCAACCAGTGCCTCACCTGTGCGCCGCTGGCTGCGACGCACAGGAGCGCTGCTCGCCGGAGCGCCTCTGCTGGCCGGGCTGCTCCAGCTGCCGGCCGCGGCGCCCGCTCAGGCCGCCTCCTCGGACCCGGTGTCCGTCTCCCTGGACTCGCTCAGCCCCAACGCCCCCACGGACGGCGACACGGTCACCGTCTCCGGCACGGTGGTCAACAACGGCAAGCAGCCCGTCACCGGCGCCCACGTGGGCCTGCGGGTCGGTCCGCTGCTGAACACCCGCTCGGCCATCGACGGCGTCGCCCAGCACGCCGACGACCTGCAGAACGGCACCGGCTCCGAGGTCGGCGACAAGTACGTGGAGAAGTTCGACAAGCTGGCTCCGGGCATCGCCGAGCACTTCAGCATCTCCGTTCCCGTGGACAAGCTCGACCTCGGCAGTGACGGCGTCTACGAGTTCGATGTCGCGCTGTCCGGCCAGACCGCCGCCCAGCCCTGGGACCAGATGCTCGGCATCCAGCGGACGTTCCTGCCGTGGCAGCCGTCCGACCCCGACACCAAGACGAAAACGACGTTCCTGTGGCCGCTGCTGTCCACCGTCCACATGACGGCCAAGACGGGCGCCGGTGAGCTGCAGACCCCGGTGTTCCTCGACGACGACCTGGCCAAGGAACTCGCGCCGGGCGGTCGGCTGGCCCAGATGGTGGACCTGGGCAAGGACCTGGACGTCACCTGGGTGATCGACCCTGACCTGCTGGCCTCGGTGGACGCGATGGCGGCGGGCAACTACCGGCTCCAGGGCGACAACGGCACCACGACGCCCGGCCCCCGGGAGCATCAGGCCGTCGCCAAGCAGTGGCTGGCGAGCCTGCAGAAGGCGGTGGTGGGCAAGGCTGTCGTCGCGCTGCCCTTCGGCGACCCGGACCTCGCCTCCCTCGCGCACACCGGCACCAGCGTCACCGGCTCGCTCAGCCACCTCAAGGACGCCACCGACGTCGCCGCGACGACGGTGAAAACTGTGCTTCACGTCACACCGGGCACCGACTTCGCATGGCCCGTCGAGGGCGCCGTGGATCCGTCGATCATGAGGGTCGCGACCTCCGCCGGCGCCGACCGGGTGATCGCTCGCAGCGACAGCCTCCAGGAGACCGCGGGGCTGACCTACACACCCTCCGCCGCCCGCCCGGTCGGCGGGGGCACCACGGCGGTGGTTGCCGACGCCCGGCTGTCCACGTCCTTCGAGGGCGACCTGACGAAGGCGGACTCGACCACGCTCGCCGTGCAGCAGTTCCTGGCCCAGAGCCTCGAGGTCAACGCTCAGACGGACAAGCAGCGCAGCATCGTCGTCGCCCCGCAGCGCATGCCCACGGCGGCCCAGGCGCAGGCGATGGCGGCGGCGCTGAAGGCGCTCCAGGGAAGCACCTGGTCCCAGGCCCAGGATCTGACCGCCGCGGCCAAGGACAAGCCCGACCCGGACGCCACCACGCATATCCCGTCGACGACGGTCTACCCCTCCTCGCTGCGCCGTCAGGAGCTGCCGAGGGGGGCCTACGAGCAGATCGCGCGCACCCAGGACATGCTCGACAACTTCCAGGTGATCCTCTCCGACCAGTCCCGCGTGGTCACCCCGTTCGGGCGGGCCATAAACCGTGAGATGTCCACGTCGTGGCGCGGTCGGAGCGGCGAGGCGGACGGCTACCGCAGCGGTGTCGAGGCATGGCTGGACGAACTGGCCCAGCAGGTCAAGCTGATCGACAAGTCCGAGACCAAGCTGTCCGGGCGCAGCGCGACCATCCCGGTGACCGTCCAGAACAACCTCGTCCAGCCGGTCGGCCACCTGGTGCTGCGCCTCACGTCGACCATGCCGACCCGTCTGAAGATCGGCGGCAAGGCCTACTCCGAGCAGCCCGTCGACATCGCGGGCGGGCACAGCCAGTCCGTGAAGTTCACCACGTCGGCCAATGCCAACGGCCGGGTCACGGTCATCGCCCAGCTGTACACCGAGGACGGCCAGGAGTACGGCGACCCCGTCACCTTCGACGTGAAGGTCACCGAGGTCACGCCCACGGTGATGCTGGTCATCGGCGGCGGCGTGCTGCTCCTCGTCCTCGCCGGCTTCCGGATGTACACCCAGCGCAAGCGGGCGGCCGCCCGCCAGGCCGACGAGGGCGGCCCGGACGCGGCGGAGGAGGGCTCCGACGAGCCCGGGAACCCGGACGAGCCCGGAGACCGTCTCCCGAAGGAGTCCGGCTCCACCTCCGGGGCAGACGCCCCGGAGCAGCCGAGTGACCCTGCGCCGGACACCGCTCCGGAAAGCGCCGACCCGTCCGGGACGGGTGAGAGAGTGGACCGTTGAGCGATGTCGTGGCCGGTGGGCCCGGGACGATGAGGTGGGGTAAGCATGAACGCGCCGTACGACGGTGATCGCGGCCATGGCGCGGCCGGCTCGGGCTACCCCGAGACGCCGCCCGAGCCCGGCCAGGTGCCGCCGCAGCCCGCGGCTGACATGTATCTCCAGGACGCCTATGACCAGGACCCCTATCGGGCGCACGACCTGACCGCCCAGGACCCGGTCGCCGAGGCGCTCTACGACCGTGCCGCGCATCCGCCGCCCCCCGGCGCCTACGACCAGCAGCAGCCGCTGTACGCCCCGCCCGCGCAGTCGCCGTACTCCCCGAACCCGCACGTGTGGGCGCAGACCCCGGCGCCGGAGCCGGAGAGCGCGGCCCAGCACCTGCCGTACGGCGACAACCCGCGCACCACCCAGTTCGTGGGCGTGGACGACCTGGTCTCGCACTCCGGCGAGGAGTACCACGAGCCGGACGCCTTCGCGCACCTCTTCAAGGACCAGCAGCAGAGCGGCGGGCACACGCCCATGGATCCCCCGGCCTTCCCTGGGCCGGCGGCCGCGCCGGGTGCCGGACAGGGGCCCGCGGGGCAGTACCCGCCCGCCTACGGCCAGAACCCGCAGCAGCCGCACCCGAACCCGTACGCCGGGGCCGCGTACCCGCCGGGGCCGTCCGCCGCCGGAAACCCGCTGCAGTCCCCGGTGCCGGCCCCGGCCGCCGCCCCGGATCCCGCCGGGCCGGCCGCGGCCGCCCAGCCCGAGATGCCCCTCGCGCCCTCCGCTCCGGCGAAGAAGGGCGGCAAGGCCGCCGGGCTGATGAAGTCCAGCGCCGTCATGGCGGCGGGCACCATGGTCTCGCGCCTCACCGGCTTCGTCCGCTCGGCGCTCATCGTCTCCGCGCTCGGCCTCGGCTTCCTGGGCGACTCCTTCCAGGTCGCCTACCAGCTGCCGACCATGATCTACATCCTCACCGTCGGCGGTGGCCTGAACTCGGTCTTCGTTCCGCAGTTGGTGCGGGCGATGAAGGAGGACGACGACGGGGGCGAGGCCTTCGCCAACCGTCTGCTGACCCTCGTGATGGTGGCCCTGGCCGCATTGACCGGGCTCGCGATGTTCGCGGCGCCCCTGCTGGTGCGCATGCTGTCCAACCCGGTCGCGACAAACCCCGCGGCCAACGACGTCGCGGTCACCTTCACCCGCTACTTCCTGCCCTCGATCTTCTTCATGGGCATCCACGTGGTGATGGGTCAGATCCTCAACGCCCGCGGCAAGTTCGGCGCGATGATGTGGACCCCGGTCCTGAACAACATCGTCATCATCGTGACGCTCGGCATGTTCATCTGGGTCTACGGCACCGCCGCCGACTCGCACATGACCGTCACGAACATCCCGCCGGAGGGTCAACGCCTGCTCGGCGTAGGCGTGCTGCTCGGTCTGGTCGTGCAGGCGCTGGCGATGATCCCCTACCTGCGCGAGACCGGGTTCCGGATCCGGCTGAGGTTCGACTGGCGGGGCCACGGCCTGGGCAAGGCCGCGATGCTCGCCAAGTGGACGGTGCTGTTCGTCCTCGCCAACCAGGCCGGCGCCATGATCGTCACCCAGCTGTCCACCGCGGCCGGCAAGGACTCCGGCATCGCGGGCACCGGCTTCGCCGCCTACGCCAACGCCCAGCTGATCTGGGGCCTGCCGCAGGCCATCATCACGGTGTCCCTGATGGCCGCCCTGCTGCCACGCATCTCGCGTTCGGCCGCCGAGGGCGACCGCGGCGCGGTACGAGACGACATCTCCCAGGGACTGCGGACCACGGCCGTCGCCATCGTCCCCATCGCCTTCGGCTTCCTGGCGCTCGGCATCCCGATGTGCACGCTGATCTTCGGCTCCTCGGGCACCGACGAGGCCACCAACATGGGCTACATGCTGATGGCCTTCGGCCTCGGCCTCATCCCGTACTCGGTGCAGTACGTCGTCCTGCGGGCCTTCTACGCCTACGAGGACACCCGGACGCCCTTCTACAACACCGTCATCGTCGCCGTGGTCAACGCGGGCGCCTCGGCGCTCTGCTACTTCCTGCTGCCGCCTCGCTGGGCGGTCGCCGGTATGGCCGCCTCCTACGGCCTCGCCTACGCGATCGGTGTGGGTGTCGCCTGGCGGCGGCTGCGCAAGCGGCTGGGCGGCGACCTGGACGGTGCCCGGGTGCTGCGGACGTACGCGCGTCTGTGCATCGCCTCGGTGCCCGCGGCCGTGCTCAGCGGCGCGGCCGTCTACGGCATCGGGCGCACCCTCGGGCAGGGAGTCGTCGGCTCCTTCGCGGCGTTGCTCGTCGGCGGGGCCGCCCTGCTCGGCATCTTCTTCGTCGCCGCCCGGCGGATGCGGATCGAGGAACTCAACTCGCTCGTGGGCATGGTGCGCGGGCGTCTGGGTCGTTGAGGCGGGGGTAGGCGCACAACCATCGTCCGCCGCTGTGTGTCGTGCATAGCGGCAGACTGTGGGCACAATTGGTTTCGGCGTCGGACAGCGTGCAACGGATGGGGAGGCAGGGACGACGGTGGCGGAACGGAGCACGGCTGCCGTCGACGTGGCAGACAACAGCGGTGACGAGCCGCTGACCGCCAAGGCGGACCAGTCCACGGCCGACGGGGTGGCCAAGAACCCGGAGCGTGACACGGGCAGCGAGGAGACGCAGGGGAGCGACGGAATCGCGGGTCCCGCGGAGACGGCCTCGCCTCCCGAACTCCACAGCGGTCACAAGCTGGCCAGACGGTACCGGTTGGAGGAGTGCGTCACCCGTCTGGACGGATTCAGCAGTTGGCGTGCGGTCGACGAGAAACTCCGTCGTGCCGTCGGCGTCCATGTGCTGCCGGCGGACCATGCGCGGGCCCGTTCCGTCCTGGCCGCCTCCCGGTCCTCGGCGCTGCTCGGAGACCCGCGCTTCGTCCAGGTCCTCGACGCCGTCGAGGAGAACGACCTCGTCTACGTCGTGCACGAATGGCTGCCCGACGCGACCGAGCTGACGACGCTGCTCGCGGCCGGCCCGCTGGAGCCGCACGGCGCCTACCAGATGGTCAGTCAGGTGGCCTCCGCCATGGCCGCCGCGCATCGCGAGGGCCTCGCCCATCTGCGGCTGAACCCGAATGCCGTACTGCGTACGTCGACCGGCCAGTGGCGCATCCGCGGCCTGGCCGTGAACGCCGCGCTGCGCGGCATCAGCTCCGACACCCCGCAGCGCAGCGACACCGAGGCGATCGGCGCCCTGCTGTACGCGGCGCTGACCCAGCGCTGGCCCTACGAGAACGACGCCTACGGCCTGTCGGGGCTGCCCAAGGACGTCGGCCTCATCGCGCCGGACCAGGTACGGGCCGGGGTCCACCGCGGCCTGTCCGAACTGGCCATGCGGGCCCTCGTCAACGACGGGGCGACCGCGTCCCGTCACGAGGCTGCCTGCACCACGCCGGAGGAGCTGGTGAAGGCGATCGGTGAGATGCCGCGCATCCGCCCGCCGGAGCCCGCGTTCACGGCGCCGCCGGAGTACCAGCGCACCACGTACCAGCAGGGCACGTACGGCCGTCCGGCGCCGCATTCCGGCGCCCCGCAGCCGATCGTGCCCCCGCCGCCCCCGCTGCAGAGCCGCACGGGCAAGGCCCTGAAGTGGGCGGTCTCCGCCCTTCTCATCGCCGCCCTCGGCCTGGGCAGCTGGCAGTTGGCCGACGCCCTGATGGGCCAGGGTGACAAGTCCAACGACACCAACAAGAGCCAGACCCCGGACGGCGGCGACAAGAGCGCCAAGACGCCGAAGGCGGCGCCGATAAGGATCCAGGGGAGTCAGGAGTTCGTCGCCGAGGGCGACCCGCAGCACCCCTCCGACGTGCAGAACACCTACGACGGGAACCCGTCCACCTACTGGCGGACCCGGACCTTCAACGAGGGTCCCAGGATCGCGCCGTACAAGCCGGGAGTGGGCATCGTCTACGACCTCGGCGCGGGCAAGAACCTCAGCACGGCCACCATCGATCTGCGCTACGCCGGTGACCACACGACGGTCGAGCTGTACGCGGCCGACTCGCTGACCCCGCCGTCGCTGGCCGCCATGCACAAGATCGGCGGTGTCACGACGACGAGCGCCACCGCTACGGTGAAGCTCACCAAGCCGGTGAAGACGCAGTACGTCCTCGTCTGGCTGACCGCCGTGCCTAATTCGGGGGCGGACTCGACCCTGTACGCCGGTGCCGGCTTCAAGCAGGCCATCGGCGAAGTGCAGTTCACGGGCTGACGTCTCACCCGGACCGGAGGGGGCAGATGGCGGAGGGTGCCGGATACGACGGTGTGAGCGACCAGGACCTGCTCACCCGCCATGTGGAAGGCGATCCCGATGCCTTCGGCGAGATCGTCCGGCGGCATCGGGATCGGCTCTGGGCGGTCGCCCTGCGGACGCTGGGGGACCGCGAGGAGGCCGCCGACGCGGTTCAGGACGCCCTGGTGTCGGCCTACCGGGCCGCCCATACCTTTCGGGGGCAGTCGGCCGTCACGACCTGGCTGCACCGGATCACGGTGAACGCCTGCCTGGACCGCGCCCGCAAGGCCGCCTCCCGGAAGACCGCCCCCGTGGACGACACCGAGCGGCTGGAGCAGCTGCTGGAGCCCCACGAGTCGGCCTCGGCGCCGGCCGAGCGCAACGATGTGCACCGCCAGCTCCTCGAAGCGCTCGGCACCCTTCCGCAGGAGCAGCGGGCGGCGCTCGTCCTCGTCGACATGCAGGGCTACCCGGTCGCGGAGGCCGCTCGGATCCTCGACGTGCCCACAGGGACCGTGAAGAGCCGGTGCGCCCGAGGCAGAGCCAGACTTCTGCCGCTGCTCACCCATCTACGGCCAGGCGGTGGCGGAGGCCCACAATCCGACGGCTCCCGGGACGGAAAAGAAAAGGGGCCGGGACGGAACCGGGTGCAGGGGACATCCGTCCCACCGGCAACGGGGTCTCCCGGCGGAGGCCCGGGGGACACGGGACCGAGTGATTCAGCCGCAGTGAAGGGCGGAGGTGGGCGAGCGTGACGTCGACGACTGACACGGCCGGGCACCCGGATGTCGCGGAGATCTCCGACCTCACCGAGGGCCTTCTCTCCCCGGACCGCAGCACGGACATACAGCGCCACCTGGGCGCCTGTGAGCTGTGCGCGGACGTCCACGCCTCACTGGAGGAGATCCGGGGCCTGCTGGGCGCCACGCCGGGCCCGGAGCGCATGCCGGTCGACGTGGCCCAGCGCATCGATGCGGCCCTTGCTGCCGAGGCCCTGATCAGTGCCTCCGGACAGGACAGCGCGAGTCATGTTTCACGTGAAACGTCGGCTCCGGCTGATCGCCCTGCCGGGCGCCCGCAGGCGACGACCGGACCGGGGCGGAAGAAGAGCGGGCGGGGTCGCCGCCGCAGGACGATCGTTCTGGGCGGCGTGCTGACCGCCGCCGTCCTGGGAGCCGGGGCACTGGTACTCCAGTCGTTCGGCGCTGGTACGTCCGGCACGACGGCTCATGGCAAGCCGAGCGCTCCCGTCAGCGCCTTCTCCGGAACCAGCGTCCAGAGCCAGGTGCGGGACCTCCTGGAGTCGAAGAAGGGCACTCAGCGGGGCTACACCAGTCAGCGGCCGCGGTCCGGCGCCGGCTCGGGGCAGAACACCCCAGGGGCGCCCGAGAGCGCGAACACGCTGATGCAGACCCAGGTCCCGGTTCCGACCTGCGTCCGGCACGCGATTCCCAGGGGCGACCAGGCCCTGGCCGCCAAGGTCGGCACCTACGGCGGGAAGAGCGCCTACCTCGTCGTCCTCCCGGACCCCGACGACGCCACGCGCGTCACCGCGTACGTCGTGGACGCCGCCTGCATCCGGCAGGAGCCCGACTCTGCCGGCAAGGTTCTTCTGCAGCAGTCCTTCGCTCGTTCCTGAGTCCGGCGGAGTACTCGATCGGTCGTCCTCGCGCACGCGTGTGCCCGGACACACAGGGAATGCGCGCCCCGTAGGATCCGTTGGGTGGGGTGAGAGTTCCGCAAGGGGCTCCCACCGGTCGACTGACGCAGACCAGAGACGAGGAATCAAGCCGTGAGCGACGTCCGTAACGTGATCATCATCGGCTCCGGGCCCGCAGGCTACACGGCGGCGCTGTACACCGCCCGTGCCTCGCTGAAGCCCCTGGTGTTCGAAGGCGCCGTCACCGCGGGTGGTGCCCTGATGAACACCACCGAGGTGGAGAACTTCCCGGGCTTCCGCGACGGCATCATGGGCCCCGACCTCATGGACAACATGCGGGCGCAGGCCGAGCGCTTCGGCGCCGAGCTGATCGCGGACGACATCGTCTCGGTCGACCTGAGCGGCGAGATCAAGACGGTCACCGACACCGCGGGCACGGTCCACCGGGCGAAGGCCGTCATCGTCACCACGGGCTCCCAGCACCGCAAGCTCGGCCTGCCGAACGAGGACGCGCTCTCCGGTCGTGGTGTCTCCTGGTGCGCCACCTGTGACGGGTTCTTCTTCAAGGACCAGGACATCGCCGTGATCGGCGGCGGCGACACCGCGATGGAGGAGGCCACCTTCCTTTCGCGCTTCGCCAAGTCCGTGACGATCGTCCACCGCCGTGACACGCTCCGTGCCTCCAAGGCGATGCAGGAGCGCGCCTTCGGCGACCCGAAGATCAAGTTCGTGTGGGACAGCGAGGTCGCGGAGGTCCAGGGCGAGCAGAAGCTCTCGGGTCTGAAGCTGCGCAACGTCAAGACCGGTGAGCTGTCCGAGCTGCCCGTGACGGGCCTGTTCATCGCGATCGGCCACGACCCGCGCACCGAGCTGTTCAAGGGCCAGCTGGACCTGGACGAGGAGGGCTACCTGAAGGTCGCCTCCCCGTCCACCCGCACCAACGTGACCGGTGTCTTCGCCGCCGGTGACGTGGTCGACCACACCTACCGCCAGGCGATCACCGCGGCCGGCACCGGCTGCTCCGCCGCTCTGGACGCCGAGCGCTTCCTCGCTGCGCTCGCGGACGAGGACAAGGCAGAGCCCGAGAAGACCGCCGCCGTCTGACCTTCGCCCTTCCCCGCCCCACTGCACGACCAAGTTAAGGAGCCCGCCGTGGCCGACCTGAAGAACGTGACCGACGACTCCTTCGAGCAGGAGGTCCTGAAGAGCGACAAGCCCGTCCTGGTGGACTTCTGGGCTGCCTGGTGCGGTCCGTGCCGCCAGATCGCGCCGTCGCTCGAGGCGATCGCCAAGGAGTACGGCGACAAGATCGAGATCGTCAAGCTCAACATCGACGAGAACCCGGGTACGGCCGCCAAGTACGGCGTCATGTCCATCCCGACCCTGAACGTCTACCAGGGCGGTGAGGTCGCCAAGACCATCGTCGGCGCCAAGCCCAAGGCCGCGATCGTCCGGGACCTCGAAGAGTTCATCGCGGAGTGACGTTTCACGTGAAACACGAATGGGCCAACCCCCATGGGTTGGCCCATTCGCTTATGTCCCTCCGCTGAGCGCGGCCGACGCCGAGCGGCGGCTACAGCGGCCTCAGCACCGGCTCCTTCTGGACGGCTCCCAGAAGCCGGTCGAGGGCCATCTCGACGTCTTCCTTCCAGGAGAGCGTCGATCGCAGCTCCAGCCGCAGCCGAGGGTGCGTGGGATGCTGCCGGACCGTCTTGAAGCCCACGGCCAGGAGATGGTCGGCCGGCAGCAGACAGGCCGGCTCCTTCCAGCGGGAGTCACCGAACGCCTCGATGGCCTTGAAGCCCCGGCGCAGCAGATCCTTGGCAACCGTCTGCACCAGCACCCGGCCGAGCCCCTGCCCCTGGTATCCGGGCATCACGAAGGCCGTCATCAGCTGTACGGCGTCCGGCGAGACCGGACTGGTGGGGAAGGCCGTCGATCGCGGCACATAGGCCGGAGGGGCGTACAGCACGAAGCCCACCGGCACATCGTCGACATAGACCACTCGGCCGCACGATCCCCAGTCGAGCAGGACGGCTGAGATCCAGCCTTCCTTCTCCAGAGCGGCTGTACCCGCTCTTACCGCCGCCTCGCCGCTGACAGGGTCCAGTTCCCAGAAGACACACGAGCGGCAGCGCTTGGGAAGGTCCTGAAGGTTGTCCAGCGTGAGCGGCACGAGCCGACGCCCCATGAAGGCTGTTCCTCGCTTCCTTCGCCCGCCGCATCACGCGCGGCTGTCAGAGCGCCGTGTTCCCTGAGCAGGCTGCCGACGAATCCGCCGACCGCTCCAAGGCCCAGGCCCGCGCTCACCAGTCCGGTGCGGCTCATCGATCGCATGGCCCCTGTCTCCCCACTCAGAGATGCAGATGCTGTCCGGTGGACGTGCCATACCCGTTCGCATCGTATCCACGATGCGATTCACTCGATACTGCCTCAAAGCAAAGGGCGGGCCGTGTTCCGGTACTCCGGAC
>NZ_JBSGDB010000251.1:0-12617 GCF_053602155.1 Streptomyces sp. NPDC004561 | reverse complement strand
GGAGTACGCGGAGTTCGTCCACCGATATGGCTTCGACCTGATGAACTGGCCCGGCTACGAAACCCTCGGGGACCTCCGCGAACTGATGATCGTCCTCAAGGCTTACTTGCCTCACCCCGGGATATGCTGCCTGACCTGCGTGAAGTGCCCACTGACCCTAGATAATGATCGTTTCGGCCGATTCGCTCCCGTCTGACCCCAAGGCGCCCCCGCTTGACCCCGTTTGAGCCCTGGAAGGGGGCCGCTCCTGACGCTACTGAACTTGGACTCGTGATGTCGGGTGTTGGCAAGGCTGACCGCGAAGTGCCCCGTGGCCGAGAACGGGGCCTGCTGGTGGATCCGACAGACCGTGCGGCTACTCTCAGCCCACCGCGGCCTCGGTCGTGGCCAAGCCAACGCTTTGGTCTATGAGGAGCACGTCCGATGGCTCGCACCACCCCGCCACGTCCGCTCGATGTCGAGAGGCTGTTCCCGGAGGTGGCCAACTATCGGAAGACGGCCGTTCGCCTGCATCCGCGCCTCGGAGATCCGAGCGCGCGGGAAAGCTCGCTCGGCGGACCCTTGCTCTGGCCGCTGTCGGAGCCCTGGCCCCACTGCGAGGACGACCACCCGCGCACGGCGTTCTCCCCTCCCGCCCAGGGACCGATCCCGCTCGTCCCGGTCCTCCAGCTATTCGCAACCGACGTGCCTGACCTGGCCTTCCCCAGCCCCGCCGATCTACTGCAGGTGCTCTGGTGCCCCTTCGACCACGAGGACGGCTACGTTCCCCGCCCCGAGATGTATTGGCGGGACAGCTCCCTGAGCGACCTACGGCCGGCCAATCCACCCTGCCCGACCGGCCCTGACAACGACTACCTTCCGGACCCGTGCGTCCTGCACCCTGAGAGCGTCACCGACTACCCGAACTGGGACCTCCCGGACGAGGTCGCCGACGCGCTCGAAGTCAGGTTCGAACAGCTGGAGGAGGAAACCGGCTGGTCTTACTGGTCCCACCTCTCTGTGTCGGACGGCGTCAAGGTCGGCGGGTACCCGACGTGGACGCAAGAGCCTAACTGGCCGACGTGCCCTACCTGCAGTGTGCGCATGGAGCATCTCCTGACGATCAACAGCTCCGAGTTCGACGGCGAGAGCTGGCGCACGTGGCTGCCCATCGAGGACATCCCGGCCACGGGAACCATCTGGGACCTTCCTTACGAACAACGCACCGAGATCCAATGCCCCCCTGGGCTCACGCTCGGCGACATGGGCGGCATCTACCTGTTCGAATGCACCAGCTGCCCCGACAGGCCCTTCGCCTATCGCTCAGACTGTTCTTGACCGCGCGCGGCTTCAATCAAAGGGCCATACCGGTGCCGGCGAGGCAGCCGTCGATCACTTCGGGGCGGTACTGCAGCATCCTGAGCTTGCGTTTCACGGCTCGGGTGACCTGGCCGAGGTCGGCGGCGGCGAGGTTGCCGATGTCGCGCTTGACCAGTGACCAGATGCCCTCCTGAGGGTTGAGGTCTGGGGCGTAGGTGGGTAACTGGAACACGGTGAGCCAGTCGGCGTTCGCGGCGATGAAGTCCTTCATGCCAGTGTCAGGTGGAGGCGGACGTTGTCCCAGACCAGGACGATCGGGCCGCCGAGCTGAATGCGGGCGCGGACGATCAGGTCGCGGAAGTCGTGCCAGCCGAAGCCCTTCGGTGTGTCCTTGCGGCCGCGGTACTCGCGGATCGCGTAAATCAGCCGGGATCGCTCGCCCGGCATGTAGCAGGCCATGCCCGCCATCGACACCCGCCCAGAGCCACGGCCCCTCACCCTCACGACCGGGGTCTGGCCGATCCGGCCCCAGGTTCTGGCGCGCGGCGGAGTCATCGACTGCCCGGCCTCGTCCTCGAAAACGATCCAGGCGCCGCGCTCCGCCGCGGTGCTCTTACCCGCGGCCAGGTTTCCTTCTTCCACACCTCGACCGCGTCGTCATCGCGCTCGATCGCCCGCCGAGTGGGCTGCTGCCAGCTCCAGCCGTGTCGCTTCAGTAGCCGCCAGGTGCCTTCGACTGTGTATGGGACATGGAACAGCCGGCCGATCAGCGTCTTGATGCGTGCCAGCGTCCACCGCTGGTCGGCCCAGCCGTGGGCCAGCGGACCCCGCTTCAACTCACGCTCCAGCCTGGCGATCTGGGTTTCATCGAGCCGAGGTCTTCCCGGGGATCCCTTCGACAAGACTCCTGCCTCGCCAAGCTCGCGCCAGCTCCGGCGCCACCGCTCGACCGACCGCACGCTGACCCGCAGGGCAGCGGCAATTTCCGCGTTCTTCTGCCCGCCCTCGAAACGCTCCACGGCCTGGAGCCGTAACCGCTCCCGTGTAGCTCTCTTAGCATCGGTCAGCCCGCCGCCCTGCGCGTACCTCACACCGCAGGGCTACCGCTGCCGACGTCCAGCTGTCAGGCGAACGGCACCGACATCACTCGATCAAGTTCAGTAGCGCCGCATCAGGCAACGTTCGCCCTGTCAACTACCTCGCGGAGGCGTTCGTTGGCGGCGTGTGTGTTCCGCCAGATGATGTAGCGGCGGATCATGCTGCCCTGCTCCTTGTGGCTGGCACGGTCAGTGCCGTCCAGTGCGAAGTAGCCCAGGGCGGTGAACTGGGCCTCGATGCGGTTCAGCCAGGAGCTGTTGGTCGATGTGTAGGCGAACTCGATGTTGTTGGCCGCGGCCTTCGATCTCGCGGACGCGTACTCGTTCTGCCACCCGGACAGGCTGGCGGGACAGCGCTTGCCGGACCAGGAGGTGACTTCGGTTGGTCAGCCTGCTGCGGGGCCCTGCGGGACCTGCGCTCGCGTGAACCCGTGGCTCCGCTCCACTTTCGCCACGTGCAGCGTGTAGCTCTGGTACCACTCGGCTTGCCCACGCTTTTGCGCCGCGCGGTGCTCGGCGTTGCTCCGCCACTCCGCGAGGGCGTCGGCGTCGCGGAAGTACCCGACAGTGATGCCCAGCCCGCCAGGAGTCTGCGCGTGGTCCATCCCCAGGAACCCAGGGATGTCCTTGACCAGCTCCTCCATGCGTGCGTTGGTCTCGGCGTAGCCGCTCTGGTCCTGGGTTCGCACCGTGGTGAAGACAGCCACGTAGTAGGGGGGTTCATAGGCCTCGACGGGCGCGACAGGCGCTTCCGGGTGATCGCTCATGGCGCCACCGTAAGGCGGGATGCACCCAACGATCCAGCGTCTTTCCTGGACGGGATACATGCGGGATCGGACTGTTGACCGAAGCCGTCTGAACTCTCCGCCAAGCAGCAGGTCGAGACGTGCCGTGCCGGTTCCAGCCAGAGTGAGGAATCGGCACGGTAGCTTCCGTCATCAGCGAAGCTCCGCCATCTTGAAGTGGGCGGTCAGCTGGGTGGCGTGACCTCGTTTCGGGGTGCTCTTGCTGGTCGTGGGCGGCAGTCTGTGTCGTGGATCGTCCGGCGGGGTGGTTTTTGCCGATGAGTTCACCGCCCTCGAACGGTCTACCCAGCGACACGACCGTTCTCCACAGGAGTGCCATGTCCACCATCCAGCCAGTGATCGTGACTGCCGACCAGGACGTTCTGCTCGGCTTCTATACGAAATTGTTCGGCGCCGAGGAGATCTTCCGGGTACCGGCGGAAGGCCCGGCCTTCTACCTCGGCTTGCGCATCGGCGACACCGACCTCGGGCTGGTGGCCAAGGAGAACCCGGGGACCGGGGCGGCGCCGCGGATCCTGCTCAGCATCGGTGTCGACGACGTCGACGAGACGCTCGGCCGGGTGGCGGCGCTGGGCGGCTCGGTCCGCAGCGGCCCCAACGACATGCCGTGGGGTCAGCGCGTCGCCCACATCCAGGACCCCGACGGCAACCCGGTGAACCTCACTCAGCCGATCCCGGCCCCGTGACGCTGACCCAGGGGCATGTGCTGATCGTGGGCTGCCTGCGGTGGAGCTCAATTGTCGCTAGTGGCCTCAATGTCCGTCAGGACGAGCAGCGCGCGAAACAGGCGGGTGGCGCGGGCGGGGTCAGACCGGAATTTGGTGAAGATCAACGGCTCGTCGTGGGCGGCCACTACCGTGGCCAAGGTCCGCGCCAGCCAGAGCCCCGCAGGGAGGTTCGGGTGCCCTCACACCGGCTGGAGGCGCGACGGCACCCGTAACCGCTCGGCCTCCCGGCGCCGGTCGGGTCACTTGCTGTCGGACGGACGCGGATTTTCCACGTGTGAGATCCAGGTGGTGAGCAGCCCTTCGAGTGCCTTGGTCTCGGCGGGCGTCAGCAGGCTCAGGAGGCGGCGTTCGTTGCGCATGTGGTCGGTGAATGCCTGGTCGATCAGTTCGCGACCGGGCTGGGTCAGGGCCACGATCCGGCCGCGCTGGTCGTCGTCGGCACGGCGGCGGGTGACGAGTCCGGCCCGCTCCAGGCGGTCGATTCGCTTCGTCATCGCGCCGGTGGTGACCATGGTGTGCGCGGCGAGTTCGCCGGGCGCGCGCTCGTAGGGCTCACCGGCGCGGCGCAGTGCGCACAGGACGTCGAACTCTCCCTCGCTGAGTCCGTAGCGCCCGTAGACGAGGCAGAGTTCCTCGGTGAGATGGTCGGCCAGGCGGTGCAGTCGGCCGATCACGCCCTGCGGGGAGATGTCGAGGTCGGGCCGCTCGCGGCGCCAGTCGGCTTGGATGCGGGCCACTCGGTCCAGCGGTTGCGAGTCGTCCATGCACACCATGATAGCTTCCTGGGAAGCTATATTGCCTTCCATGGAAGCTAATATGCGGTGGGTGGCACTGGCTGCTGTCGCACCGGTGACCTGGGGCGCCAACTATTACGTCACCCATGAATTCCTGCCGCCCGACCGCCCCCTCTACGGGGCGGCTCTGCGAGCGCTGCCCGCCGGTCTCGTCCTGCTGGGACTGTGCAGGCAGCGACCGCGCGGTGCGTGGTGGTGGCGGTCCGCGGTGCTCGGGTTGCTCAACGTGAGCGTGTTCTTCGTGCTCGTCTACGCCGCCTCCCAGCTACTGCCGACGAGCGTCGCCTCGACCGTCATGGCGGTGTCCCCGTTGGCGATGATGCTCATCGCCTGGGCCCTCGTCTCCGAGCGGCCCGGCATCGCACACCTGGCCGGCGCCGCGATCGGGCTCGGCGGGGTCTGTCTCATGCTGCTCACGGGAGCAGGAGGAGTGAGCGGGCCGGGAGTCCTCGCCTCGGCCGCGGCCATGCTCGTGTCGGCCTTCGGCCACATCCTGACCAAGCGGTGGAACACCAGTACCGACGTGCTCGCCTCGACCGCCTGGCAGCTCACCGCCGGAGGGCTGTTCCTGCTGCCGGTCGCCGCAGCCGTGGAGGGCCCTCCGCCCGCACTCTCCACACCGGCGCTCCTCGCGTTCGGCTACGTCACCCTCGTCGCCACCGCGCTGGCCTTCGCCGCCTGGTTCACCGGGCTACGGCACCTGCCGGCGGGGACCGTGGGCCTGGTCGGACTGCTCAACCCCGTCACAGGCGTACTGCTCGGCACGGCAGTGGCCGGAGAGGTGCTGACAGTCCAGCAGTTGTGCGGGCTGGCACTCGTCCTGGTCGGAGTCGTCCTGGGACGGCCGACACGCGCAGGACGACGCGGTGGCAGTCGGACTCCTCTCCAGCCTGCACCCGGCAGCGCCCTGCCCGCGAGTCCTCCACCTGCACTCCCCTATGGGGATCAGCGGACGCGGGAGCCGGGAACTGCGCCGATAGCTCGCCGGGATGAGTGAGCAGATGGGGAGGGGTGCCGCCGTCAGAGATCGGTCTGCCCTCCATCGCGGGATGCCCGGCCAACGAGCCCGTCGGCCAGCGGTGTCGGGTTCACCGTCAGCTGTCGCCGGGGGCGAGGACGGATCGCGGCCGGCCCACCAAGCCGCCCTCCGAATTCGAACGGGGGTGTCCACTCGTTCACTCATCGCAACGTCTCCGATCCGTGACGGAACCCAGCCCCCGCGTTCCGGCCTCATCGCGGCCGTACGCATGTCCCCCGCCGCCGTCCGATCCTCTCCGGGGTGATGGTGGCGGGCAGGTCGTCCGCCTCCGAGAAGCCCATTCCACTTGCGGGACCGTCCGCATCGCGCTTCGGTAGAAGGGACCCGTCGCTGGCCTCTGGAGCTGCTGCCATGTCGGTGTCGTCTTTCGGTTTCGGCTCGTCCGACCCCTTCAGTGAAATATTGAACCGGTACTTCGGCGTGTCGCCCGCGTCGTCGCCTGCGGCGGTTCAGCGCGTGCCGATCGGACGGCGGTTGACGGAGTCCTCGCAGGAACTCCTCAACCTGGCCGCGCAACGGACACTGGAAGACGGGACCTCCGATCTCGACACACAGCACCTGTTGTGGGCAGCTACGAAAGTCGATCTCGCACATAGGGCCCGAGCACCTAGAGAAGGCGGCCGGCATGGCACACCACCACAAGCCCAACCAAGCGGTCGAGGGCGACGCGGAGTCCGGTCACGGCCGGGGAATGCCCCGGCGGCCGGACCAGGAAGCCTTGCAGCGCCGAACTATGCACGATCGGGAGGAAATGGGACTGCCCGCCGGAGGGCCCGAGGACTCAGCGGCCGTGTACCGGGCCGTGCATGAGGAGGTTGATCTGCAAGCAAGGTCAGGCTCTCGCTCCCCACGGACGCCCCCCAGGGGGAATCAAGACTTCCCACCGACGAAGTACTGAACGGGGCCCGGGCGGGCAACGCGGCCCTTCTGTCCGATGGTGGGCACGGGTGTGAGTGATCCGCTGGCGCGCTGGAGGTGTACCGCCGTGACATGTGTTGAGCGTCGGGACGTCGGTCTGCTACTTCTTCGTCTCGGAGTGGGCGCGCCGCTGTTCGCCCATGGCACGCAGAAGCTTTTCGGCTGGTTCGGAGGATCCGGCGTCAAGGGCTCGGCGAAGTTCATGGAGGAACACGGGTACAAGCCCGGCAAGCTGAGTGCTGTTGCCGCCGGGCTCGCGGAATCAGGCGGCGGCACTCTGCTCGGCCTTGGACTCGCCACGCCCGCAGGTGGCGCGGCAGTTGCGGCCGGCATGGCGGGCGCCACCGCAGTGCACTCGCCCCACGGCTTCTTCGGTTACGCCGGCGGCTACGAACTGAACATGATCTATGGCGTGGCAGCCGCCAGTATCGCCCTGACGGGTCCGGGGCGTCTCTCCCTGGACAACGTGAGCGGGTACCGCTTGGACCGCCCGTGGATGGCCCCCGCAGCATTCGCTGCCGCCGCCGCCCTTGCGGCAGCAGCGATCGGCACCCGGCAGGCGCGGCTGCCCGACTCTCGGGAAACAACCGAGGAGTAACACCCCATCTCGCGCGCGCTGCTGAAGGCCATGAAGGCAGTCTGAAGCGCACGGCCGACCAGCAACGTCGTCTTCCGGTGGCGAAATCTTGGGTGCCGTGATGGAGCCCACTGTCACGCACTGGCAGTTGCGCCCAGGAGTCACTCTCATGTTCGCCTGCTACGAGGAGCCGTCGACATGCCAAAGCTGATGGACAACATCATCGAGAACGTCGGGGGCCTCAAGGCACTCGATGGCGTCTGTCGCACGAGTGGCGGCTGGGTGGCGCGTGCGACGCAGCGCGCCGGGGTGAAGAACACGCTGTCGGGAACCTGGCTGGGCCACCCGTTGCACCCCGTGCTGACGGATTTGCCCATCGGCGCCTGGGCGATGGCCTCTGTCCTGGACCTGACCATGGGCAACTCCGGTGCGAGATCGGCGCGTCGTCTTGTGGGCGTGGGGCTGGTCGCGGCACTGCCGACCGCGGCGGCAGGTGCGTCCGACTGGTCCGACACCTACGGCCGGACGCGGCGGGTCGGCTTGGTGCACGCCCTGGGGAATGTGACGGCGACCGCGCTACAGGCCGCATCCTGGGCGGCTCGACGACGAGGACAGCACCGTGCCGGGATGGCGCTGAGCGGCGTGGGCCTCGGCATCACCACGTGCTCCGCATACCTGGGCGGGTACCTGTCGTTCGTCCGGGGCGTCGGCGTCAACCGCACCGCGTTCCAAGAGACCGTCACCGACTGGACCGAGGTCGCAGCGCTGTCCGCTCTGAGCGGCGGTAAACCCCTGCGGGTCACGCTCGGCGGTGTGCCGGTGGTGCTGGTCCGGTACCAGGGGACGCTGTACGCGCTGTCAGCCACCTGTACCCATGCTGGAGGTCCGCTCGCCGAGGGGAAAGTCATTGACGATGGCTGCATCCGCTGCCCCTGGCACGGCAGTGTCTTCCGACTCGCCGACGGTGAAGTGGTACGTGGACCAGCGACGGTCGACGAGCCACGCTGGGAGGTGAAAGTCGCCGGTGATCGCGTCTACCTGCGCACCGCGACTCCATGACCAAGCACACGCCTCCGGGAGAGTCAGCCCCGGCATTCAGTAAGGCGGAAGAGCACGGCGCAGCACTTCACAGTCGGCGATCATGTCCGATGGAACTCCGAAGCCACAATATGGGATCAAAAGCGACAAAACTGATCACATTTCCATGTACAAAGGTGGCGCCCTGACGAAAATAAGGGATTGAACCCGGATACCGGAGGCCCAGTGGTGCATTCGCGCACACACTCTCGACGTCGCTCGGCAACCTAATCGAGGCGGCAGAATGGCAAACCGAATCTGCACGGTGGGGCATCTGCCCCCCAAGCACCCGATGCGACATGAACCTCATCGAAGCGGTACGTGCGGAAGTGGCCGCCATCCCGGCTGGCCGCGTCGCCTCGTACGGTGACATCGGCAAGCGGATCGGAGCCGGTCCACGGCAGGTCGGGCGGGCAATGAGTCTAATCGACGACAGCGTGCCGTGGTGGCGTGTCGTCTACGCGGACGGAACACCCCCCTCATGTCACGGCGGAGGAGCACGGGAGCTGCTCAGCCATGAGGGAACGCCGATGCTCGGTACGCGGGTCGACATGAAGCGTGCACGCTATCGATAGTGCCGTGACGACCTCCAGGTAAGGCACGGCACCGGCCAACGGGGGTCACGTGTCTTGTGGCCCGGTGTGGCTCAGCCATTGAGCGAGCACAGCGGCCTCGCTGTGCTCCGCGTTCTTGGTGGCGGTCAACAGTGTGACCGTGCCGCGGGCCGCCAGGTCGCGCAACTGCTGGACGGCCTGCTCATGCTCGGGGCCCTCCAGCTCGGCGACGTATCGGCGGCGGAACTCGGCGAAGCGTTCGGGATCATGGTGATACCAGTGGCGCAGGTCGGTCGATGGCGCGACATCCTTCAGCCACTCGTCAAGGTGTGCGTCCTCCTTCCTCACACCGCGCGGCCACAGGCGGTCCACCAGCACCCGCTTGCCGTCCTGCGGTGACGGCTCCTCGTACACTCTGCGATAAGTGATCTTCCCGGCCATGACGGCATCCTCCAGCTCTGACCGGCCGCCAGCGGTAACCGACGGCGTCATCACCCGAGGACGGGTACCACCGGGCCTCCCATTTCTATCCGTCGATGTTCCGAGTGACCCGACGGTCGGGGATCGCGACCGTCCTCGTCGCGGCCGTCGGGGCAGAGGAGAAGTTGATGCACGGCAACGCGCACCTCGCCCCGGAAGACGCCGGCTGTCCCTCCACGACTGCGCCGACAACGCGTTTCCCGGCTTCGGCCCCTCGGACGCCTCGCCGGCGCTCGTGGGTCTGACTCCGGCCGCGCACGGCGGCAATCTCACCGGGAGGATGTTCACCGGTGACCCGTCCGACGATGCCCTGTCTGCCGCGCCGGACGACCTCTGGCTGGCCTCCCGGCCGACCGCCCGGCACCGCGATGACGGCCTGATGCTCCACGGAGTCCGGATCACCGTGCCGGTGGACTGCATACCGCCGAACAACCGGCCCACGACCACCAAGCGGAACACCTGCCGTCCGTGGCTCGCCCGGGAACTGGAACTCCTGCCGCCGACCATGCGGGCCATCGTGGTGCTCGGCGGGTTCGCGTGGCAGGCGCTGCCGGTTGGCAACTACCACGGCCCCTCGCCCCGCGGACGGTGCAGGCCCCAGCCAATCGACTGGTACCGGATGCGGGGCCAAGGGGCACCGGACGACGCACCTCGGCCCACGCCCGGCTCC
The DNA here is from genome assembly GCF_053602155.1 of Streptomyces sp. NPDC004561. Classification (NCBI taxonomy): domain Bacteria; kingdom Bacillati; phylum Actinomycetota; class Actinomycetes; order Kitasatosporales; family Streptomycetaceae; genus Streptomyces; species Streptomyces sp. NPDC004561. The sequence continues at coordinate 2,578 of NZ_JBSGDB010000251.1, read as the reverse complement.
AAGCCGCTTTCGCTGCAGTCATATGGGGCTCCCCCGTGCCCAGGCAAGGCACGACTGCGTCGCTTCCGCTATGACGCGTTGGTTCGTGTCGGTAGCCAGATGGTGCACTTTCTCGTTGGCCCCTACATGAGCGCGACGAAAGACGAGGGGATGGGAGCGGTCCTTGCTCGATTGACCGGTGCCAGATGGTGGGACGACAAAGGCAAGGATTGCCGCCGGTGCGGTGATTGCCTGACCAGGGCCCCGGCTTACGGCTCGGCGATGACGTCTTCGTAGGGATCGCTCGACTGGGTCCGTTAGGAAATCGCCGGGCGTACCGCGTCGCGCGCGCCCTGGAAGCGAATGCCATACCCTGCGGATCGCACTGGATACCTGATGCCGGGCCCAAGGACGAGGTCATCATCGGCGCCGCCTCACGGATGAAGGAGTAGGCAGCCAGGGAAAGAAAGATGCGGCCATTGAGCTTGCGTCACCCATTGCCCAGACGGCTTCAGCAAGTAACATCGCAGCGCGAGCGGATCGACCGCCAAGCTCAATGGTTTGGGTATCCTGCGGGGCATAGTGCCCTCGCGATATAGGTAGGAGGCGGACTCTTGGTCGAGTCGCAGCCCGTGATCGCCCCGCCCGCCAAGTCCGCGTTGTTTCTCGTCTGCACCATCGCGCCCGGCGGCGAGCCGGAGGTCCGCGACTTCCTCCCGGATGTGGCCGGGTTGAAACGCTCGGTGGGTTTCCGCGTTCCGGACGCTGAACTGACCTGCGTCGTGGGCATTGGCTCGGCCGCATGGGACCGGCTCTTCAGCGGTCCGCGGCCACGCGATCTGCACCCATTCGTACCCTTGGCGGGAACACGCCACTGTGCGCCGTCCACTCCCGGTGATCTCATCTTCCACCTGCGGTCCCGCCGCATGGACCTCTGCTTCGAGCTGGCGCAGTTGATCGGTGAGCGGCTCCATGGAGCGGTCACTGTGGTGGACGAGGTTCATGGCTTCAAGTCCTTCGACGAGCGGGATCTTCTCGGGTTCGTCGACGGGACCGAGAACCCGGAGGGGAGCCTGGCCAGGGACGCGGTGTTCGTCGGCGACGAAGATGGCGATTTCGCCGGGGGCAGCTATGTCATCGTGCAGAAGTACTTGCATGATCTCGCGTCGTGGAATGCGTTGTCCGTGCGTGAGCAGGAATTGGTGATTGGTCGGTCCAAGCTGAACAACGTCGAGCTGCCCGATGAAGTCAAGCCCGCGGACTCCCATGTCACCCTCAACACGGTCACGGACGAGGACGGAAACGAACGGAAGATCGTACGGGACAACATGCCGTTCGGCCGCATCGGACAAAGGGAGTTCGGTACCTATTTCATCGGCTACGCGCGCACTCCCGACGTGATCGAACACATGCTTCGGAACATGTTTCTGGGAGACCGACCGAACGTTCATGACCGGATCCTCGACTTCTCCACCGCGACCACCGGCTGCCTCTTCTACGTGCCGAGCGCCGACTTCCTCGACAATCCGCCCGACCCGCCCGCGGCCGCCACGGTGACCGAAGGTTCTCTGGGTATCGGCAGTCTCAAAGGAGTCTGATCCCATGTCCATGCCCGCCGGGATGAACAACCTCCACCGCGAACTCGCCCCGATCACTCCCCAGGCGTGGGCGCAGATCGAGGACGAAGCCCGCCGTACATTTCAACGCAATGTCGGAGGCCGACGCGTCGTGGACGTGACGGGCCCGGACGGTCCCGCGCTCGCGGCCGTCGGTACCGGCCATCTCACCACCATCGACAGCCCGGGAGCCGGCGTTCACGCGCGACTGCGCGAGGCGCAGTCCCTGGTCGAACTCCGCGTTCCATTCACGGTCACGCGCGACGCTGTCGACGATGTCGAGCGGGGCGCGCAGGACTCCGACTGGCAGCCCGTCAAGGACGCAGCGCGCGCCATGGCGTTCGCCGAGGACGAGTCCGTCTTCGAGGGGTACCCGGCGGCGCGCATCGATGGGCTGCGCAAGCGCACCTCCCATCCGGTGCTCCGTCTGCCGGCAGAGGTGCGTGAGTATCCGGACGCTGTCAGCCGAGCATTGACGACACTTCGTCTCGCCGGAGTCGCCGGCCCGTACTCTCTACTGCTGGGCGCCGACGCGTATACGGCAGTGAGTGAGACGTCCGACCACGGGTATCCCGTTGCCGCACATATCGGACGGCTCCTGGAAACGCCGCCCATCTGGGCGCCGGCGCTCAACGGCGCCTTCCTTGTCTCCACCCGAGGCGGTGACTTCGAGCTACGTCTCGGCGAGGACCTCGCGATCGGCTACACGGCGCACGACACGAACGAGATCCAGTTGTACTTGCGCCAGACCCTGACCTTCCTGGTCTACACGGACGAGGCCGTGGTGGCACTCACCTCCTGATGCGACCGCAGCGGACGTCTACAACCATCCTTGCCTCGCCGGGCTGTGCACATGCCGCCTCGTCCAGCCAGTCCTGCTGCCGCACCCGCACCTCCAGCGACCTGTGTTCCTTGCCGGGAAGAACAGCGCAACAGTGCCTCTGGTTCCCGGATTCCGCCCACGGCCGTTGACCTCCGCCTTC
>NZ_JBSGDB010000250.1:0-12650 GCF_053602155.1 Streptomyces sp. NPDC004561 | reverse complement strand
GACGCACCAACCACACCCTCGCCGACACACCAGCCCAGAGACCCTGCCCGGAAGGCCGGGAGGGCGCCGCACAACACGCACGCCCCGCGACAGCGGGATCCGCAGGCGGCGGTGCTACACGTCAGCAGCACCACCCGGGGCGTGTACCTGCGGCGATCCGCCGCGACCACGGGCACACCGCGGCCCCCGACAGGCTTCACACCGGACCCACCAGAGCGCTCCCGCGGTCGTTGAATGCACAACCCACCACCCAAACCCGGACCACCCGAACCGGGACCACCCGAGCCGGGACCGTCAGGTCAGTCCGGTCAGGTCGTCAAGGCCCGGACTCCTGGTGCACGGGAGTGTCCGGCGCGGGGAGCCGTGCGCGCCGCCGGGAGCCGGGCAGCGATCACACACCGCAACTCGAACACGAGCCCGTCCTCACGGAACACGACACGGGCCCGTCCTCACGGATCGCGGCACCGACCCAGGTATCACCGGTACACCCCAGGCCAGCACGCGGCACCCCTGGGCATGAAGGCACTGAAGGCAGAGCGACACGATGTCCAAGACACCGGCGAAGGCGCCAGCATACCCGGCAGCGACCTCCAGGCCACCCGCCACCACGGCCCGGGCCGCATCACCGGCACAGACGCCAATCCCCAAGATGCGGACGCTACGACCGATACGGTGCACAACCAGAACCGCGACCAGTACGAAAACCCTGGTCAGAGCACCGACGGCGACCGCCACCCGGCCGACCCGGCTCAATCCCGACCGAGCCCACAACACGCATCCCCGGCCATCGCCCGACCCCGGGCAAGGGCCCACTCCGCCACACCACGACCACGCCGCAACCCGACACCCCATCCAAGGACCGGACCAGGTCCAGGCGCACGCTCGATGCCGCGAACGCGGCACGACTCGCGGAAACCGGCAGCAGCAACCGACAACACCAACCAACCGAACCACCCCGACCACAGCCACAACCCCGACCACAGTCACGGGCACAGCCGCAAGACGCAGACGAGCCGGGATCCTGGCCGTGGAAAGTCTCACGAGAACCGGCACCAGCCGACGACAAAACCCGCCACCCCAACACCCGGCCATCCCCAAACACCCGGCCGTCGCCACCCCGCATCACCCTGCCCAAGACCGCCACGACCGACCCACAGCACACCGGCCGGTCACCACACCCGCCGGTCACCAGCCCGCCTCACACCACGCCACCCCGACACCACACCGACACACCACCACTTCGGCATCGACGCCACCGAACGCCCTCGCCACCGAAGCCCCGACCAGCAAGCACCACACCACCCCCACCCAGGCCCACCCAGCCCGGACCCGACCGGCCCACCCTCCCGGCAACCAGCAACCCACCCCCAACCCAGCACCGCCCCTTCGCCGCCTCCGCCCGCCGGGACCGCCCACTCCCCCACCCCCGCCATACCGCCGACGACAAGCCCCACCACACACTCCACCAATCGGCCGACCAACCGAACACAAAAGCACGCCCAGACTTGTGACCAGGCCCACCGACAGGCACCCCGAACCCCCCACACCAACCGAGAAGGACCAGAAACCATGGCGGCCCACCACACCCCCACACCCAACCAAAACGGTTTCACGATCCAGCAGATAGCCGACCGCTACGAGGTCTACAACCCCCACGGAGAATTCGCCGGACAATACCCCCACCGACACTCAGCAGAAAAACGAATCACCACACTCACCCAACAAACCCAACACACCACCCCAACCACCCCATAGCCCTCAAACAAACCACACACAAAAACACCCCGACAGAAACCGCACGGGATGGCAGATTCCACATCCACCCCGAAACAGCCCTCACCAGCCCCACGAAACACCCTTCGCCGGGCGCAGCTCTGATGGGATTGCCGGCCCGCCCGGCAGACGGGACCGGCCCTCCTGGGCCGGAGTGCGGGCCCCGTGCCCGGACGACACCGCAGGAGCACGCGAGCGCCCGCGCCGCTGCCAGATCCAACGTCGCCTCTTGATGACGGCCGTCCATGCGGACAGACTGTCCGAGGCGCAGATCGGGAAGCGGCGATGAGCGCCGGCCTGCCTTTCTTCCGCCACCACCCGGACCCCCTGGCACAGCGGATCACCGCGTACAGATCGACCTCGGACTTCGGCAGCACCCGGCCCCCTCGTCATGCGAAGCACAACCATGGTCACGAAGCAGGCATCCAGGTGCTCTCAAAACTCAGCGACATCACTCTCCCGTGAACGAAGGTGCTCTCGCCGCTGAGCAACAGGCGCTCTCGTAACTCGCCGACAGAGCCAGATGCCCTGCGTCGAACCGGTGACCAGCGCGAAGCGTCCTGTCAGACCGATTGCATCCAGGAACGGCCTCTCTCCAGGTAGGTCGCAGCGGGGGGGGCGCGTCGGTCAGGTCTCGCTCAGCAGCCGTTGCATGGAGGCGAGGTCCTCGTCGACGATCTCGCGACGTGCACGAGGTCCGCACGCGCGCAGCAGGCGGCTGAAGTCGGCGGCGGCAGCGGTGACGCGTTCTCCCAGGGCCGCCCCCGTCTGGGTGCCGAAGTCGCTGGTCGCGGCGTAGACGGGCCGAGGCGAGACGATCGCGTGCAGGTACGAGAACATCGGCCGCAGGGCGTGTTCGAGCACCAGAGAGTGCCGCTCGGTGCCGCCGGTCGCGCCGATGAGGACGGGCATGTCGGCCAGGGCCTGTTCCGGCATCACATCGAAGAAGGACTTGAACAATCCGCTGAAGGAGGCGTTGAAGGCAGGCGTGACGGCGATGACCCCGTCCGCCTCCGCGACCTGCTGGAACGCCTCCTCCAGTGCCTCCCCGGTGAACCCGGTGAGCATCGCGTCCATGATGGGGTGGGCGAGGGGACGCAGTTCCACGAAGGTCAACTCCGTTTGGATGCCCTGTTTTTCGAGGTCCTGGATCACGGCCGCGGCAAGCCGGTCCGCGAGCAGCCGGGTCGAGGAGGGCTCGCGGAGCCCGCCCGTGATGATCGTGATCTTCATCGAGCCTCCGGATTCTCTTCGCTGTTGCCGGTGGACCGTTCCCGCTCGTGGCGGGCATGCTGTGCCGCCCCGGCTTGTTCCGCCTCGGCGCGTTCCCACTCGCGCAGCAGCGACTGGTGCGTCGGCGCGGCCGGGACGTCGGCCGGTCTGCCGACCGCGAACTCCTTGCGCAGGATCGGTACTACCTCTTCGCCGAGCAGGTCGAGCTGCTCCAGCACCGTCTTCACGGGGAGTCCGGCGTGGTCCATGAGGAAGAGCTGGCGCTGGTAGTCGCCGGCGTACTCGCGGAAGCTCAGCGTCTTCTCGATCACCTGCGCCGGCGAGCCGACCGTCAGCGGGGTCAGCTTCGTGAACTCCTCCAGCGTGGGGCCGTGTCCGTAGACGGGCGCGTTGTCGAAGTAGGGCCGGAACTCGCTCATAGCGTCCTGGCTGTTGGGGCGTATGAAGGCCTGCCCGCCCAGACCGACGATGGCCTGTTCCGGGGTGCCGTGGCCGTAGTGGGCGAACCGCCGGCGGTACAGGTTCACCAACTGCCGCGTGTGGGAGGACGGCCAGAAGATGTGGTTGGCGAAGAAGCCGTCGCCGTAGTAGGCGGCCAGCTCGGCAACCTCCGGCGTGCGAATGGAGGCGTGCCACACGAAGGGAGGTACGTCGTCCAAGGGGCGGGGCGCGAGGGTGAAGCCCTGCAGCGCGGTGCGCAGCTTGCCCTCCCAGTCGACGACCTCCTCGCGCCACAGCCGTCGCAGCAGCCCGTAGTGCTCGACGGTCAGCTCGAGCGCGTCGCGGATGTCCTGCCCGAACCAGGGATACACCGGGCCGGTGTTGCCACGTCCGAGCATGATGTCGGTGCGGCCGCCGGACAGGTGCTGGAGCACGCTGAAGTCCTCGGCGATCTTGACCGGATCATTGGTGGTGATCAGCGTGGTCGAGGTGGACAGGATGATCCGCCGGGTCTGCGCGGCGATGTAGGCGAGCAGGGTGGTCGGCGAGGACGGCACGAATGGCGGATTGTGGTGCTCTCCGGTGGCGAAGACGTCCAGGCCCACCTCCTCGGTTTTGCGTGCGATGGCGACGGTGGCCTGGATGCGTTCCGCCTCGGTGGGCGTACGGCCCGTCGTGGGGTCGGTAGTGACATCACCGACGGTGAAGATGCCGAACTGCATCCCGCTCGCGTCGGACGGCTCCCCAGTGCCCGTCCTCTCCTGCGGCTCGATCCCCGCGGTGCCATTGGGCTGCGAGCCGGTCGTTTCGGACGACGCCATGCTGAGTTCCTCCTGACCTCCCTTGCCGGGGCGAAGCTCACCGGCTTGGCGCGGTCGGTCGTACGAGACGGGCCGTCGGCGCCTCGCTCGCCAGGGTGTTCGTGCCGGCGGGTCTCCTGTGCGATCGTCGCCGCGCCGCTGCGTGGGTCACGCCCGGCCGGTGGGGAGAGTCTCGCACCGGCGGCGTCCCCGGCCTCACCTCGTTTTATCGTGTCACGCTCCGGGGGATCCGGCAGGACGTGCCGCCGGTGGCGACTCGGCACGCGATGGGAGGCACCACGGGCGAGGATGCGGCGTGGTGAGCTACCTGGAACGATGGGGCGGGACGGCACTTCGTACTTCGGCCCGCCCGTCGCCGTGCGGCGACGCGTGCGCAGCGGCCCCGGTATCCCTCCCCACCCCCTGCCGACGTTACCGGTGATTTTCATCGACACGATGGGAGGCTCCCCGTGAGCGAACGTCTCGACGCGTGGCCGGAACTCGACTACGCGGAACTGGCGCCCATGGTCGACTACGTGAACCGGATCGTTCAGGTCGCTGGCAAGTACAGCCTGGACGCTCCCTTCGAAGCGGGCTGGGGCAACATTGTCCTGGGCGTCACGCCCCGCGGACTCGCCACGCCGACGCTCCGCCACCGAGATGTCACCTTCACCGTGCACTACCGTCTGCTCGACGGTGACGTCGTGATCGAGACGGACAAGGATGAGCGGAGACTGCCGTGGTCCGGGAGGTCGGTCGCCTCGTTCTACCGGTCGTTTTGCGAAATCGCGGCTGAGCTCGGTATGCCCCGCCCGCGCACCTCGCTGATCTGCGAGATCCCAGACGCCCCACCGACCTTCGAGGACGACCACACCGAACGGGCGTGGGACCCGCAGGCGGCCCGCCTGATGTGGCAGGCCATGAACCTGGCTACCGACGGGCTGGAATCCTGGCAGGCACCCTTCCTCGGCCACCGTCCCCGGGTCGGTGTGATGTGGGGCGGTTTCGACCTGTCCGCCACCCGACACCGGGCGCAGCCCACCGCCCCGCCGCAGAACGTTCCACCGTTCATGCAGAACGCCCAGCTCAACGCGTACGTCTCGGTGGGCTTCTCGTTCAAGAACCTGCCGAATACGCCGAGCATTGGTATGTACGCCTACATCTGGCCCCAGCCGGACAGGCTGGAAGGCCGGTCCTGGGGAGTGCCGGGCGCCACCTGGAATCCTGATGTCGGTCTGGTGCTACTGCCATGGGATGTCCTGCGGCGGACCGACGACCCGCATCAGTCCATCGTGGCGTTCGGCGACGCGGTGTACGAGGCCGCTGTGGAGACGGCCGGTTGGCCGGCCGACCTCGTCGGCCCGCGTGTGGACGGCTGGTTCGTAAGCAGGACACCTGCCTCCGCCCTCCAGCACCTGCACGGCTGAAGCCGACCGCCTGCTCCCTCGTACCGGCTCTCCCCGGTCTCCGCGGCCCACGCGGTGATGGCCGCCTGCACCGCCGTGGACGCCGCGTAGCCACCGAAGCGTCAGAAGTGCCGTTCTCAAGACAGTGGAGCGGAGAGGGGTGTTCCGCTCCATGACAGCCGTACCCGCTGCAGATACCGCTCTACGGCAGTCACGCTGTTTCATGAACGCCAGAACAGGATCTGGGCGTGTCTTTCGTTTCAGCTTGCCTGCCTGGCCAGCCTGTGCAGGGCCCGCACGGCAGGTGATCCGGGGTCGGCAGTGATCAGAACAACTTCCTGGTCATCCTCGGGCACGAGCAGGACGTCGCAATTCAATCGCAGCGTGCCGGCTTCCGGGTGACCTAGGGTTTTGGTGCGGTGCCCGGGAGCGTGGACCGGACGTGTCTGCCAGATTTGCCTGAACTCCTCGCTGCCGGCGTGCAGTTCGGCCAGCAGGGCGGTCACCTTCGGGTCGTGCGGGTAGCGGTCAGCGGCCCGGCGAAGCCGCGCCACCACGATGTGCCCGAACTCCTCGGTGCCGGAGCTCTCGTACATCCGTCCCTGGCCCAGGAAACGGCGCCGGGCCAGGTTCGTCGTTCCGCGTTCGAGGTCGCCGCCGAGCAGTGCCTGGGCCAGGGGGTTCCAGGCGACGACGCCGTACGTCGCGTCGGTGACGATGGCAGCGGTCTCCGGCAGCCGCTCCAGCATCCGGGCGACGTGCGGGCGCACCCGCCGCACCGCGTTGCTGCCGGGCGGCGCGTTCGATCCCGCCAGGCGGAACAGGTGGCTGCGCTCGGCCGGCGTGAGCCGCAGGACCTGGGCCAGCGCGTCCAGGATCCGGGCCGATGGCCGCGGTCCCCGGGCCTGCTCCAGCCGCGTGTAGTAGTCGACCGACATGTGGGCGAGCTCCGCCACCTCCTCGCGACGCAGGCCCGGCGTACGGCGGGCGGTGCCCGTCGTCGTCAGCCCGGCCTCGTGCGGACGCAGACCCGCCCGACGCTCCCGCAGGAAGCGGGCCAGCTCCTCCCGTGCCATGCCACCTCCTGCCGCTTGCCTGGTACAGACTGTCCCTGGCAGGGCGCCCACCGCCAGGGGACCGTGGTTTCCATGAACGATCGCACAGCTCTGGTCACCGGTGCCAACAAGGGCATCGGCAAGCACATCGCCCGGCTACTCGCGGCCGAGGGCCTCACCGTGTACGTGGGCGCCCGCGACGCCGGGCGCGGACAGCGGGCCGTCGAGGAGATCGGTGCCGGCGCCCGGCTGCTGATCCTCGACGTGACGGATCCCGACGGCATCTCACAAGCCGCGGCTCAGGTGGAGCGCCTGGACGTGCTGGTCAACAACGCCGGCATCTCACCGTCCCTCGCTCCACCGGCCGCCACCGGCGTCGAAGAATTCCGGCACACGTACGAGACCAACGTGTTCGGGGTGGTGGCGGTGACCAACGCCTTCCTGCCCGCCCTGCGCCGGTCCCCGCACCCGCGCATCGTCAACATCTCCAGTGGCACCGCATCGCTTGTGTGGAGCACACATCCCAACCCGCAGTTCACCCCGGGAAGCGGGGGCGCTGCCGCCTACCGGTCGTCCAAGGCCGCCCTCAACGCCCTCACCGTCTTCTACGCCCAGACGCTGGCCGAGGACGGCTTCAAGGTCAACTCGCTCGCCCCCGGCCTGCGGGCCACCGATCTCAACCCCCGGGCCGCTGCGGGCGGCGACCCGGCCGAGGCCGCGCAGGGTGCCCTCCGCCTGGCCTTGCTTTCGGACGACGGTCCCACCGGTGGCTTCTTCTCCTGGGACGGAACGCCCGTGCCCTGGTGATTGTTTGTCAGTCATGGCCGGCGTCGAGAACGGGTGTCGCTGCGGTGGGTGGTCGCCGAGACACCAATTGCCCCTGTCAGCGGATGGCGCGGATCATTACGGTGAGGTCCGGCGAGGCTGGTGACGGCTGGCTGTGCCCGATGTCGCGGTAGCCCCACGGCAGGTGGACGGCCACCGGGACGGCCTCGCCGCAGGCGGTGGCCGACTTGGTCGGACGGTTGTGGGATGACCGCTCGGATGCCTCGGCGCCGCAGGTGGCTGCGGATGGCGCGTGAGGAATACGCGCGGTCTGCCAGAACGGCCAGTGGCCGGGTCCGGGGCCTGCCGGGGCCGGTGCGGGGCACGCGGATGCGGGACATCACCGTCTCGAAGGCGGGTGCATCACCGGCCTGGCCTGTGCGGTGGCAGTGAGGGCGAGGGGCCGTACGCGGCCGTCCGCGGCCAGGTGGACCTTGGTGCTCAGCCCGCCGCGGGAGCGCCCGAGCGCGTGATCGGCGGGCTCACCGGTGCGGACCGCTCCCTTTTGAGTGCTCCGGCTGCGTGCTGGTGGGCCGGGACGATGGTGGAGTGCACCGACACGGTCCAGTCGATGTCGTCGGCTGCGTCCGCCACGGCCGGGACGGCAGTGAGGATCATCTCCCAGGTGCCGGCGACGGCCCATCTGATCATCCGTTTGTGGGCGGTCTGGGGGGCATCGCGGGTGTCCTCTGGCGGGGTAGGGCGGGGTCGTAGGACGGGACGGACGTGGCGGCGGGAGCGGGGGGACGGCTCCCGTCGCCCGGGTCGGGTTCAGTGAGGCCGCAGGTACCACCGGCGTCGCCGGGGTGGGGGCCTCAGCAGTGGGCGTAGTCGTGCGGGCGCAGCAGCATGGCCACGGCCATCGCCGGGACCATGAGCAGGTGGCCCCACAACATCAGGGCGCCGGTGTCGATGAGGTCGAGCGCCAGTGGCACGAACAGCACCAGGAAGGGCACGTACATGGCCGCGCCCATCTCGGCGATGGGCCGCCAACGGTGGCCACGGAACCTCATCCACGCGGACGTGGCCACCGTCATGTTCGTCGCCGTGATCAGCGCGCCGGAGTACGGGTTGCGCATCAGTCCGGCGGCGCCGAGAGCGTCGAGGACGAACATCCACACCGGGTGCAGGACCACCATGCCGACGGCCATGGCCACGACCATCTCGGCATAGTGCAGAGCCAACTTCTTGGCGCTCGGGCGGTAGCCGCCGTGCGCCATGGTGTCTGCGGGCGCGGGGGCTGTGCCCGGGGTGGCGGATGGGCTGTGCACGGCATGTCTCCAGGGCAGGGCGCGGGTCACGGGACGAGGGCGTAGCCGGCCTCGTCGACCGCGGCGGCGTTGTTGGCGCGGTCGACGGGCTGGGAGGCGGTGACGGTGACGCTGCCGGTGGCGAGGTCGACGGTGACGGACTCGACGCCGGCGACCCTCGAGACCTCCTCGGTGACGGAGCGGACGCAATGTGCGCAGGTCACGCCGGTGACTTCGAACGTGGTCGAGCCGATGAAGGTGCGGGGTGTACCGGAGAGCAAGGGGAACTCCTCGATGTGTGGTCGGTGGTGGTGCGGTCGGACAGCAGAGTCGGTCCGGGGGCGGGTCGGTCTCACCGGGGAGATCGCCGGGTTCTTCGCCGGGGCCGGCCGGGTCAGTGGTCCTGTGCGTCGGGACCGCACCCGGTTGCGCCACTGCCGGGCCTGCCACCGGGTACGGCGAACGGGGTGGGAATGGGTGGCCGCCGGTCTTCGCCTCCGCGTCTGCGCGGTCGTCGGCGAGGCGACGTGTCGTTCACGATTCGGCGCTGTCGCCGGCGATGTCGAAGGGGACCGGCGCCGCGGGGCCCATGCCTTCATCAACTGGGCGACGGGGCCTCCGAATCCGGCATCCGCCACGCGGTCACGACGAGCCAGATCATCCATGCCACGTCCAGGACGAACGCCAGCACGATGGCGATGGTCTCCGTCTGCGAGAAACCCCCGGTGCCGACCACCCAGCCCTGCACGAGGTAGGCGAGGCCGGAAAGCCCCATCAGGTGGACTATCGGCCGCGGGACCCAGGCCGTCCGCGCGGCCGCGACCGCGAACAGGAGCAGTGCGAGACCGAGAGCGAAGTCGTGGTAGCTCCTGACTCCCCACTCAAGCCAGCGGATCGCCTCGGCGCTCGCGAAGCGTGCCGTCTTCTCGGCGCTCGGGGCGCTCACCCACGCGGTCACGGCCTGCTTGAGGGCGACCCCGTCCACCGCCTGGAGGACGCCGTACAGCGCCAGCGCCGCCACCGCCGAAGCGGCACCGAATCGGCCCGCCCATCTCGCCGTTGCCGCCCGCAGGTCCAGGGCGGAGAACAGGGCGAACAGGCCTGCGAGGAAGACCGCCATGCCGGCGAACTGGCCGAGGTGTACGACCGTCCAGCTCCCGCTGGCGGCGTACTCGCCGAACACGGCGCGGTGGTTGTTCGCGTCCCCGTCGGCGTGGAACTGGGTGACGCCGATGTAGAGGAGCTGTCCCGCGAGCAGCAGAGTGGCGGACAGGCGCAGCGATGTACGAAGGGCCAGGGGTTCGGTGTGCTCGGGGGTGGCGCTGAGGGCGGGCGATGTACTGGACACGGCGGACCTCCGGGTGGTGTGCGGGATGGACGGTGTCACGGGACGAGGGCACAGGCCGCGTCGTCGACGGCGGCGGCGATGCCGGCGCCGTCAGGAGCAAGAGTGGGCGCCGGGGTCGGTGCGTCTCACCGGGGAAATCGCCGGGTTTTCCGCCGGGATCGGCCCGGTCAGCAGCAGCACGACGACGGGGCCGCCCCTGGATCAGGGTGCGGGCGCCGGGGCGACCGGGTTGTGCGCGGCCGGCGCATGGGGGGGACCGATGCCCGTCGGTGGAAGCCGCCGGTTCGGCGGCGGGGTGGGCCGACATGGCTCCTGGCCGGAGGCCGGGGCGGTGGTCGGCTGCCACGCTCGCCGCGTGCGTGATCACGCACGCGGTCATCTCTCCCGGTCCTGATGAGGGGTTTTGATGCGCGTCTTGAGGCCGGTACTCGTCCCGGTCCTGATGCTGATGCTGGTCCTGATCCAGGACTGTGCCGACGCGTGTTCGATAGCATCGGAGCCGTGCTGGTCGGACGGGAACCCGAACGTGCGGCGATCGCCGCCCTGCTCGACGCCGCCCGCGCCGGCAGCGGCGGCTCGCTGGTGGTGCGCGGCGTCGCCGGGGTCGGCAAGTCGACGCTGCTGGCCGATGCGCTGGTAACCGCCTCGGACCTGCGGGTGCTACGCACCTCCGGCGTGGAGTCCGAATCGCCGCTGGCCTTCGCCGCGCTGCAACGGCTGCTGTGGCCGCTGCGCACCTGTATCGACACCCTGCCGGCGCCACAGGCCGCGGCACTGCGCGCGGCGATGGGCGAGGCCGAGAACGAGGGCGACCGCTTCCTCGCGTTCCTCGGCACGCTGAGCCTGCTCGCCGACGCCGGCGAACAGGCGCCACTGCTGGTCATCGTCGACGACGCCCACAGGCTCGACGACGCGTCGGCCGCGGCGCTGCTGTTCGCCGCACGCCGGCTGCAAGCCGAGCGCGTGGCGTTGCTGTTCGCCGCACGCGACGGCGACGTCCGCCGCTTCGACGCCAGAGACTTGCCCACCGTCACACTGGGCGGCGTGAGCGGCGCCGATGCCGACACGCTGCTGTCCGCCCATGCCGGGGCCGGCATCGACCCGGCGGTGCGCGACCAACTGGTCACGGGTACCGGCGGCAACCCACTCGCGCTGGTCGAGCTGGCCGTCGTACTCACCACCGACCAACTGACCGGCCGGGCGCCGCTGCCCGCCCCGCTGCCGCTGACCGACGGCGTGGAGCGCGCCTTCCTCGACCGATACCGCCGCCTGGACGAACCCGCGCAGCGGCTCCTGCTGGTCGCCGCGACCGACGACACCGCCCGGCTGACCGTGGTCCGCGACGCCGCCGAGCGCCTCGACGCCGCCGACACCGCCCTGGACGCGGTGGAGCGGTCCGGGTTGCTGCGCGTGGACGGCGCTACCGTCGCCCTCTACCACCCGCTGGTGCGCTCGACGATCTACCGGGCGGCCACCAGCGCACAGCGCCGCGCCGCGCACCGTGTGCTCGCCGAGGTGCTGACCGGCGACCCCGAGCGGCGGGCCTGGCACCTGGCCGCCGCCGCCGACCGGCCCGACGAGAACGTCGTCGCCGCCCTCGACGGGGTGGCCGAGCGCGCTTCGGCCCGCGGTGGCCACGAGGCGGCGGCCGCCGCGTGGGCCCGGGCCGCCGAGCTCACCGCCGACGGTGGCGCGCGAGGCCGGCGGCTGTACCTGGCCGCGTCCTCGGCCTGGCTGGGCGCGCACCCCTCGCGTGCCTCGGCACTGGCCCAGGCCGCCAGGGCGGACGTGACCGATCCACTGCTCCGGGCTCAACTGCTCGCGCTGCAGGGGCAGATCGAGTGGAACACCCACTCGCTGAACGACGGCTACGACCTCATTCTGCAGGCCGCCGAGGTCGCCTCCGGCGTGGACACGGCGCTGACGGCTCAACTGGCGATGCTCGCCGCGTCGCTGGCGGCGTTCGGCGCCCGATCCCCGCGCGCCGTGAACCCGACGGCGCTGGTGGCCAGGCCCACGCCGGACGCGCCGTCCCACGTGCGGGCCGCCTGGTACCTGCTGCACGGCTTCCACGCTGTCGTACGCAGCGACTGGACGGCTGCCGCGGAGGACTTCCGGAGCGCGTTCGTCCTCACCGACGCCGACCCGGTCGGCGACCACCTGCTGCAGCCCAACCTGGGCATAGCCGCGATGCTGATCGACGACGACGAGCGCGGACTGCGGCTGCACGAGCAGCAGTTGACCACCGCCCGCCATGCCGGCGCGCTGAACATGGTGGAGCACGCCCTCACCCGAGGCTTCCACTTCCAGATCGCGACCGGGGCCTGGTCGAAGGCCGCCGGTGCCGCCGCCGAGGCACTGCCGCTGGCCGCCGGCACCGGCCACCCGGGGCTGACCGCGCTGCCCACCGCGCAACTCGCCCTTGACCAGCTGCGGCTCGAAGGCCTGGATGCCGAGGCGGTGCAGGGTGGGAGCACGGTTCAGCAGGACCGGGTGCTCGGCGATGACCTCTTCGAGGA